>NZ_JANEWH010000310.1:0-717 GCF_028069715.1 Kluyvera sp. Awk 3
GAGTATTCATCCATAATAAGATCTCTGATTTGTCTAAAAACTTCTTAACATATAAGAAAACATGGAATAATACCGTGGCCTTAATATTTTCTGGTACATTACCATTGCTGTCCACATGATCTTTTAACACCTGTAAGCAATGCACCTCCAAAAGCTCACTATACCATTCGTTTTTTAACCAAACATCATCCCGCTGTGATAGCGATTTCCACCAAAATTCTGCTGCGGCCCAGTTCCTTTCATAAGACATCTGCTGTGCTTGTTGGATTAATCTATCAGCTGAAATATCAGGTAACTCAGGACTGTCCAATGCAACAATAGCATCAAATGTCCTTTCACAGCAGCGTCCATCTCTTAATGGGAATGTTCTCTCTATTCTTTTCGCAACCTCAATATCCAAAGCACATCCATTTTCAAGGATATTGTCTAACGAAGATAAGACTTCTTCTTCTGTATTGCATACTGGACCAAACCCATCTCGACGATGTTTAAAATAACCGGGAGAAAATGTATGTCTACCAGAATGCAAAACCTCATATTCATCAAACTGATAATATAAAGTTGGTTTGTTTTGAACAGCCATATCAAATGCAACAGATGTATAATCAGTCAATAACATAGCCGAACGACAGAAAACGTCCTGAATCCGTGTATCATTTGGAGTCAGAACTTCTACATCCTCTGAAACGCGGAAATGCTCAATATACGGTATTAAAT
>NZ_JANEWH010000311.1:0-709 GCF_028069715.1 Kluyvera sp. Awk 3
CCAAATGCCTCTTTAACCTCATTGGAAAAATGAGACAGCGATGAGTAGCCATGATTCATCGCAATAGTCGTCAGGTTATGGTTACCTTCCAACATATCAAATAGCGCTCGCACCAGTCGCCAATCGCGCAATTCAACTTTCGCTGTTTTACCTAAAGCCACTCTGGCTAGCCGTCTGAAATGAGAGGCAGATAAACCATAACGCTCACACAATAATCGCAAGTGTTGGGTATTATTGCCGCAAGACTCATCAAGGAGAAACTCAACCAGGTTATACCATTCGTTATGCTGTAATACACTTGAGAACTGATTGACTCCATCAGTTTGCATAAATATCTGGTTTAAGAACCAGTATTCCACTTTTCTCAATGAAGGCCGGGGCCCTAGCTCAGCCGGCAAATATCCATAAGGGCTAAATTCATCGTAGGTCTTCTGATGCTTACGAGCACGATCAATGAAAACCTGTAGTTTGACCAGGAACGGAAATTTAACGCTGCTGTAGTTTAATTGTCCGGATTCAATAGCCAAAGTACATGGTTTCAATACCAGCATTCCTTGCTGGTTTCCGCCGATGAATTTAACCGACTCCTGCGCTCGAGATAATATATTAAGATTGCAACCATCACTTCCAGTGGCGATATAAAGCAATGAATGCCCGGCGAAGGTAATCTCGTCCCCAGCAGCCAATTTGTTGTTACGGATAGCAATTT
>NZ_JANEWH010000312.1:0-699 GCF_028069715.1 Kluyvera sp. Awk 3
AAATATATCGATGTCTTATTAAAAAACGGAAATATATGTGAACTTGCGTCTATCTCTGAAAGAATGTCTCAACAAGATATTATTTTATGTTCAGATGNANAAAAAATGACTGTTTCATTCATGTATTTTTTATTAGGTGAATACAGTAAAGTAATCGAACTTTTCGAACAAGATGATACTAATACTGCACCTTATTATTATGAAATTTCACAATGGATATCCAAAGTAAAGACTTCCATAGATTTTGATAGTAATGATGAGGCTCTTGGAGAGTTCTTTATGTATATAAAAACTCTAATTAACAATGAAGAGTATAATACTGCACTTTCAGCTGTACAAAGCTATGGTATCGATCTTGCTTTGTGCAATTCACTTACTCTCGATATTCTGTTTGCAAGCAAAAGATATGATGAGCTATATGATAAACTGTCATCTTATAGAGCTTATGATCTTAACTCATCTATCGCTAAAAAGTTTTTAGTCGCGTTATTGAATAAAAAACTCTATCATGAAATCATAAGCTATGATGATAGGTTATCTATTCATAGCAGGAATATTGATACGTCGGACGGAAAGGAATTAAGTGACGATATTAAGGAGATTTTTGCTATTTCATATTTCTACTTATCTAAATGGCTTCCTGCTATATATCAATTTGAGAGCATGAAAAAACAAACATCTTCATTCTTGTACGAATAT
>NZ_JANEWH010000313.1:0-694 GCF_028069715.1 Kluyvera sp. Awk 3
CGGTTATAACGGTTCATATCACCTTACCGACGCTTATCGCAGATTAGCACGTCCTTCATCGCCTCTGACTGCCAGGGCATCCACCGTGTACGCTTAGTCGCTTAACCTCACAACCCGAAGATGTTTCTTTCGATTCATCATCGACTTGCGAAAATTTGAGAGACTCGAACACACCATTTATCTGTTCTTATTACGGAGAACAGACACAGTGTGTCGTTTCAATTTTCAGCTTGATCCAGATTTTTAAAGAGCAAAACTTCGCAGTGAACCTTTTCAGGTACACTCTGAAGTTTTCTTGGTTTGTTGCAGTAAAGATGGTGGAGCTATGCGGGATCGAACCGCAGACCTCCTGCGTGCAAAGCAGGCGCTCTCCCAGCTGAGCTATAGCCCCATCGTATAGTGAATCTCCCTCAAATCCGCGGGACGAATTTGGTAGGCCTGAGTGGACTTGAACCACCGACCTCACCCTTATCAGGGGTGCGCTCTAACCACCTGAGCTACAAGCCTGCAGAGATTCTTTACTGCTATTTTTCATCAGACAATCTGTGTGAGCACTTCAAAGAACGCTTCTTTAAGGTAAGGAGGTGATCCAACCGCAGGTTCCCCTACGGTTACCTTGTTACGACTTCACCCCAGTCATGAATCACAAAGTGGTAAGCGCCCTCCCGAAGGTTAAGCTACCTACTTCTTTTGC
>NZ_JANEWH010000314.1:0-688 GCF_028069715.1 Kluyvera sp. Awk 3
CCATTGATGTCATATTCCCGGTAACAGGATCTATAAAATCGATAACCTTGTTCTGCGAGCCAACGTCAAATATGTTGTTATTTTTAACATATTCACTATTAGTACCTAAAAGGCCTTTATCATAAGCTTCACCCAGTGTCATATTGGTATAACCACTATTGCCACGCGACACATTTGAGAAACTACCGGATAATGTATTATCTCGCCCACTCACTGTTATCTCTGTGACATCTTGAGGTGTCATTGAGTCAACTAAATAATCTGTTGCCTGTGACTTCACAGGCAACAGAGCTACCAGTAATAACGCGACAGGTGCCATTCGAAAAGCATATGAATTCTGACATTCTACAACGTGGTGTTCTTCCATAATAAGCACTGCGCTGCTTGATTGCACGTTACCACGTGCAAGCTCAGAAACAACAACAGCGCACGAACGGGCTACGTTCCAGATAACCTTAAATACTTTGTTCATTATCTCACTCGCTTTATTCTAACAGCCCCTTGTTCGCGATCACTTCACAGGTGAAGATTGGGCCGAAATTATTCAGTGCCTGATTTTGGGCTCAGGCGTCGTGTGAGAAATTCTACTTGCCACTCAACTTTTTTGGCCACATATAATGAATAAGTCTTTATTTATAGGTTTATTATCTACAGTAATTGTTTTTTATAGGATATAACTCTAACATTT
>NZ_JANEWH010000315.1:0-677 GCF_028069715.1 Kluyvera sp. Awk 3
TTACCATTCAATTCGATCAGTTTTATCTGATCAGTGACCCATTTGATATCTTGATCAAGTGTTAAATTTGTAACCAACTCGCAACCTGGTATCGAACCTATAGCTAACAGCTGAGGAAATGGATTTTTATACCAACTGAACATAGCGGCAAACAATCCAATGGTGTAATGTTCCTTTGTTGGCGCTGACAGCGTATTTAAAACCGATGGTTCAATAATATAATTACTTACTGAATACGATTTTATATCAAATTGTTCAAGCGTATTTGACAATTGAGGTTTAAAGGAAACCACACCATTAATAGTATTTTCCTTATATAAACTAAGCCAATCATCAAAGGTTTTATATTGTGCAGAGTCTACCCATTGAGCAGGAGAACCGTGCCAGCCAAAGAATATTTTTATCGATTTATTTTTCTGCTTGAGCATTTTAGCTAACTGCATCTGCAACATTGTACCACCGCTCATTATCACGGTTTTCAGTTCTGAAGATTCAGCTAATAGTTCACTCAAACGCTCTAGAAAGCTGTGCTCGTTAACCTGCGGGAATTCCGTTTTGTAATAGGGAAACGGCAAGCTAGATTCTTTGAAAAAACTGGCTGTTGAGGTTGCCACGCCAGACCAATACGGCGAATAAAGTGCAATTATTTTCTGGCCAGAGATACTTTTAGTATAGAA
>NZ_JANEWH010000316.1:0-672 GCF_028069715.1 Kluyvera sp. Awk 3
GGGTGTGACTGCGTACCTTTTGTATAATGGGTCAGCGACTTATATTCTGTAGCAAGGTTAACCGTATAGGGGAGCCGAAGGGAAACCGAGTCTTAACTGGGCGTTAAGTTGCAGGGTATAGACCCGAAACCCGGTGATCTAGCCATGGGCAGGTTGAAGGTTGGGTAACACTAACTGGAGGACCGAACCGACTAATGTTGAAAAATTAGCGGATGACTTGTGGCTGGGGGTGAAAGGCCAATCAAACCGGGAGATAGCTGGTTCTCCCCGAAAGCTATTTAGGTAGCGCCTCGTGAACTCATCTTCGGGGGTAGAGCACTGTTTCGGCTAGGGGGTCATCCCGACTTACCAACCCGATGCAAACTGCGAATACCGAAGAATGTTATCACGGGAGACACACGGCGGGTGCTAACGTCCGTCGTGAAGAGGGAAACAACCCAGACCGCCAGCTAAGGTCCCAAAGTCACAGTTAAGTGGGAAACGATGTGGGAAGGCTCAGACAGCCAGGATGTTGGCTTAGAAGCAGCCATCATTTAAAGAAAGCGTAATAGCTCACTGGTCGAGTCGGCCTGCGCGGAAGATGTAACGGGGCTAAACTGTGCACCGAAGCTGCGGCAGCGACATTTAGGTGTTGTTGGGTAGGGGAGCGTTCTGTAAGCCTGCGAAGGTGTC
>NZ_JANEWH010000317.1:0-663 GCF_028069715.1 Kluyvera sp. Awk 3
GTTTAAATAAAAAAGGTCGAATCAAACTATCCCATTTATGCCTGAACCAACCATATGCTGAAGGAAAGGAAAAATAGTCATCAAACGAAATATCCTTTGTAGCAGCACAGGCTTCATTGAGTGTATTTTTATTTTTGGTTATAACAATTCTAGCACCAGCTAACGTTCTGAATGGCTCTCTATATTCTTTTGTTGTTGTCGATCTACTAATAGCCTCTGCTGCATTCTGGAGAATTTTTGAAACATGTTCAGTAAACTCAATAACAGATTTTTCGAGTTTCATATGTTTTTGGGAAGGTTTGATGTTAATCCCCCTTCGAACAACTCTTTCATAGGAATTAAAAAACGAAAGTTTGATCTTATTCGAATTATCCATAAGACGCAGCAACTCACACACAAATTCATTTTTATTTTTATAACTAATAACTGATTCAGCTCTAACTAACCCTCTGACCATCTCTGTTTCTAGTAACATTACTCTCATTGGTAATGATGTCATTTCGTCAAGAAAATCATTTGCCGCCTGATGCGCTCGCTCAATATTTTGGCATGCCAAAGCCTCTGAGCAAAATAAATAGCTAGGACTGGTACCACTGCATTTATTAAAGATATGACTTTGTCAAAGTAACTTACACTTTCACTCATGATGCTCTCCTATAATCG
>NZ_JANEWH010000318.1:0-647 GCF_028069715.1 Kluyvera sp. Awk 3
GTGAGGCACCTATCTCAGCGATCTGTCTATTTCGTTCATCCATAGTTGCCTGACTCCCCGTCGTGTAGATAACTACGATACGGGAGGGCTTACCATCTGGCCCCAGTGCTGCAATGNTACCGCGAGACNCACGCTCACCGGCTCCAGATTTATCAGCAATAAACCAGCCAGCCGGAAGGGCCGAGCGCAGAAGTGGTCCTGCAACTTTATCCGCCTCCATCCAGTCTATTAATTGTTGCCGGGAAGCTAGAGTAAGTAGTTCGCCAGTTAATAGTTTGCGCAACGTTGTTGCCATTGCTGCAGGCATCGTGGTGTCACGCTCGTCGTTTGGTATGGCTTCATTCAGCTCCGGTTCCCAACGATCAAGGCGAGTTACATGGTCCCCCATGTTGTGCAAAAAAGCGGTTAGCTCCTTCGGTCCTCCGATCGTTGTCAGAAGTAAGTTGGCAGCAGTGTTATCACTCATGGTTNTGGCAGCACTGCATAATTCTCTTACTGTCATGCCATCCGTAAGATGCTTTTCTGTGACTGGTGAGTACTCAACCAAGTCATTCTGAGAATAGTGTATGCGGCGACCGAGTTGCTCTTGCCTGGCGTCAACACGGGATAATACCGCACCACATAGCAGAACTTTAAAAGTGCTCATC
>NZ_JANEWH010000319.1:0-643 GCF_028069715.1 Kluyvera sp. Awk 3
GCAAAAGAAGTAGGTAGCTTAACCTTCGGGAGGGCGCTTACCACTTTGTGATTCATGACTGGGGTGAAGTCGTAACAAGGTAACCGTAGGGGAACCTGCGGTTGGATCACCTCCTTACCTTAAAGAAACGTTCTTTGAAGTGCTCACACAAATTGTCTGGTAAATGATGAACTTCTGAATGTACTTTCGAGTGCATTAAGAAGTTTTGCTCTTTAAAAATCTGGATCAAGCTGAAAATTGAAACGACACACTGTGTCTGTTCTCCGTAATAAGAACAGATAANNGGTGTGTTCGAGTCTCTCAAATTTTCGCAATCAGAAGTGAAACATCTTCGGGTTGTGAGGTTAAGCGACTAAGCGTACACGGTGGATGCCCTGGCAGTCAGAGGCGATGAAGGACGTGCTAATCTGCGATAAGCGTCGGTAAGGTGATATGAACCGTTATAACCGGCGATTTCCGAATGGGGAAACCCAGTGTGATTCGTCACACTATCGTTAACTGAATACATAGGTTAACGAAGCGAACCGGGGGAACTGAAACATCTAAGTACCCCGAGGAAAAGAAATCAACCGAGATTCCCCCAGTAGCGGCGAGCGAACGGGGAGCAGCCCAGAGTCTGAATCAGCTTGTGTGTTAGTGGAAC
>NZ_JANEWH010000032.1:0-40458 GCF_028069715.1 Kluyvera sp. Awk 3
AAATTATCCTGTGCGAATTATATTAATCCGTACGATTTGATTACCTGTAAACTCACCATGCATTTATTTGCCGATGAATATAACTGGCATATATCCTAAAAAAGTTGGGATTCATCCGCAGGCTATTGACAGAATAATTCAGGCTTTACGTCACGCCTTCAGGCATGCTACCGCCCTTGGCTTTCAGCTACCAATTCACCTAAAAATCATGTTGTTATAGGAAACCCACCCATTCATAAAAAGAATAGAGAATATTCCTGGATATATAATTGCAGGGATAACATCCCCTGCATGACTATTTTATGACGCACATAAATGGCTATTCCATTCAGTACCGGGAGAATTGTTGCAGTTAAGCGAATAGCAGGCAAGGTAACTGCCGCTTAAAAAATATTTTTAAGAATAATATTAAGATTAATTAATCGAGTATTTTTAGGAATTTCTTTATATTGACAGATTACAGAGTGAGTTTCTCACCATCAAATATTTCACGGGAATATTATCCCCTATTTTCACAATATCCTTAGATTTTGTCATGATAAATCACAGGCAGACGTTGCATTTTGCCGCGGCTTTATCCATGATCAATTTGTCTTGTAACATAAGGTTTTAACCAACGTATGGAATGGATTGCCGATCCCTCTATTTGGGCGGGACTCGTGACGCTGGTCGTCATTGAGCTGGTTCTCGGAATTGATAATCTGGTGTTTATCGCCATCCTGGCGGAAAAGCTGCCGCCAACCCAGCGCGACCGCGCGCGCGTCACCGGGCTTATTCTGGCCATGCTGATGCGCCTTCTGCTGCTGGCCTCTATTTCGTGGCTGGTCACGCTCACCCAGCCTTTATTCAGCATCCGTGATTTCACCTTCAGCGCCCGCGACCTCATTATGCTGGTCGGCGGCTTCTTCCTGCTCTTTAAAGCCACGGTAGAGCTCAACGAGCGGCTGGAAGGGAAAGACAGCGATAATCCTACCCAGCGGCGCGGCGCGCGCTTCTGGGGCGTAGTGGCGCAGATTGTGGTGCTGGATGCCGTTTTCTCGCTCGACTCGGTGATTACTGCCGTCGGGATGGTCGACCATCTGGCGGTGATGATGGCGGCGGTGATTATTGCCATCAGCCTGATGCTGCTGGCCAGTAAGGCGCTCACCCGCTTTGTGAACAGCCACCCGACCATTGTTATCCTGTGTCTGAGCTTCCTGTTGATGATTGGCTTTAGCCTGGTGGCGGAAGGCTTTGGCCTCGTCATTCCTAAAGGTTATCTGTACGCGGCTATCGGTTTCTCGGTAATGATCGAGTTCTTAAACCAGCTGGCTATCTTCAACCGTCGTCGCTTCCTCACCGCTAACCAGTCGCTGCGTAGCCGCACGACGGAGGCGGTTATGCGCCTGCTGAGCGGCAAGAAAGAGGATGCCGAGCTGGATGTCGGTACCGCCTCGCTGCTGGTGGACCAGGACGATCAGCAAATCTTCGACCCGCAGGAACGGCGGATGATTGAGCGTGTGCTCAACCTTAACCAGCGCACGGTCAGCAGTATCATGACTTCACGTCACGATATCGAGCACATCGACCTTAGCGCGCCGGAAAGCGAAATTCGCGCGCTGCTGGAGAAAAACCAGCATACCCGGCTGGTGGTAACCGGCGGCGATGACGAAGAAGATCTGCTCGGCGTGGTGCACGTCATCGATCTGTTACAGCAGTCGCTGCGCGGTGAACCGCTGGATCTGCGCGTACTGATCCGCCAGCCGCTGGTCTTCCCGGAGGCGCTGCCGCTGCTGTCGGCGCTGGAACAGTTCCGTAACGCGCGAACCCACTTTGCCTTCGTGGTGGATGAGTTTGGTTCGGTCGAGGGGATTGTGACGTTAAGCGACGTGACCGAGACCATTGCCGGTAACCTGCCAAACGAGGCTGAAGAGATTGATGCGCGCCACGACATTCAGAAAAATGCCGACGGCAGCTGGACGGCAAATGGCCACATGCCGCTGGAAGACCTGGTGCAATACGTTCCGCTGCCGCTGGATGAAAAGCGCGAGTACCACACCATTGCCGGGCTGCTCATGGAACACCTGCAGCGCATTCCCACAGCCGGTGAAGAGGTGCAGATTGGCCCGTGGACGCTGAAAACCTTACAGGTCGAGAGCCACAGGGTACAGAAAGTGCAGATTATCCCGCCGCCGCAGGAAGAGTGGGATTACGAAGTGTAATATTTTCCCGGCGGCACCATGCCGCCGGGCTTAGGGATGTTACTGCTTATCGAGGAGCTGCTTCACGTCTTTACCGGACTGGGTGTTCTTATTGCGTTCCGCCCAGTCATTTAACCGACGCTTCGCCTCGTTCTGTAGCTGACGGCGCAGTATCTGGTCTACCTGCAAACTGTAGTTCAGCGCTTCCCATTTACCGTAAACGCGCAGCGGAATAGCCGTAGACTTCAGAATATCCACCAGCTTGCCCTGCCCCTGCCAACCATCAGTAACCTGAATACCGAACTGCAGATCGCCTTCCTCTTTCATCAGATCGAGAGTGCCTTTGCCGGTCATCTGCATCAGCGAAGATTTCCCTTGCATGTTACTGAGCGCCAGAATGCCGCTATCGAGGTCAACATCGGTCGTCAGTTCATCCAGCCGTGTGGCGCTGTCATAGTTCTCCTGCGCCTGCACGTCTGTACTACGCTCAACCGCCTGCTGAACCAACTGCTGGAAGTTCAGCCCTTCGGTACGGGTGTCTCTTAGTTCAAGATTCGCCTGCCCCTGCCAGTCGCGGCGGAAGTGGTTGGCATCAATCACCGAACCCGAAAAATCACCGGCCAGCGACAGTTTGCCCGTCATGTTGATGGGATAGTTGAAGGCCTTCAACAGGCTGCCAATCTCGATGTTGTCGAGCTTAGGCTGAAATTCGGCCTGCGGAGTCCCACTACGCGCATCCAGCGTGCCCGGCAGCGACAGTTGCCCTCCCCCCAGTGAACCTTCCAGCTGAGAGATATGCAGCAGCCCACGCTGGTTATCGGCCTGCAGGGTCACATGGGTAAACGGCAGCCCGCGCCAGACGATCTGGTTCGCGGTCATCGAAAGCGAACCATCGAAGCTTTTCAGGCCGCTATAAGGCGGTAAATTAACGCCGTTGGCTATCACCGGACGCGGTTTGTTCGGCGCCGACTGTGCCTGCTGCGCGCCACCGCTGAGGAGGATATCCGAGCGCACCAGCAAGTTATCGAGGTTGAGCTTGTCGGACTGGAGGTTCAGCGACCACACCGGCTTATCGCCCAGCACCACGCTGCCTTTACCGGTCAGCGTACTGTCGTTGGCCATCAGATTGAGCGCGTTAAAGCTGAGCGTCTTCGCGTCCTCCTGCCAGCTAACGTTCACGCTACCGTTACCGTTAATGCCCTGAGCCGGAAGATCGGCGCCCTGAAGCTGCCAGCTGATTTGCGACAGCTGCGCATCCAGACTCTGCGGGTAGTTGCCCGCCTGAACGGCGGCGGAGAAACGAAGGGATAAGTCGCGCTGATCGCGGTTCATGCGGCCTGAGAAATCGACGGTGGCCTGATGCCCGGCATCCTGCTGCATCTGCAGATGAATATCGCGGACAGTCATCTGCTCATCGCTTTCATGCTGGAATACCAGCACGCTGTCAATGACCTGCAGCCCGGCAATATCGAATGACCAGCCGCGATCGCCAGACTCCTGAGGCAGCGAGGTTCCTTTTGGCGCCACCGGCGCTCGCTGGTCGCGAATCGCCTCGGTTTCCGGCGTCAATTGTACCACCGCGCCTTTGAGCATCACCTGCTCAACCTGCAGCTGATGTGACAGCAACGGCAGCAGCGCCACGTCGAGACGCATATTGTCCGCCCGCACCAGCGGCGCGCTGGCGCCGGGCGCGGTTAAGGTCATACGTCCGGACAAAATGCTTAGCCGCGGCCAGACGTGCCAGCGCAGGGAACCGTCCAGCTCCAGCTGATATCCGCTGCGCTCAGCCACCTGCTTGATCATATAGCTGCGGAAATCGTTAGGATTGACCAGCAGCACCAACGATGACAGGCCGGCAACCAGTACCACCAGCAGAATCATCAGTGTCGTCAATATTCTTCTCATGGCACCCTCATCCGCTTTGCGATGGGTCAGTCTTTATCAATACGACTGGCAACCGCGCCCTGCTGATCGCGGTATTTGGCATCTTCACGACGGTTGTATGGACGCGCCGCCGGGCCCGACAGAGGTTCGAAGCTCAGTGCGCCGATCAGCATCCCCGGACGCAGCGCCAGCGGCAGCTTACCGGAGTTGTAGAATTCCAACACGATGCAACCCGACCAACCCGGATCGATACGGTGCGCGGTGACGTGCACCATCAGGCCCAGACGCGCCAGCGAGGAACGACCGTCCAACCAGCCGACCAGATCCGCGGGCAGCGTGACCGATTCCAGCGTCACCGCCAGCGCCAGTTCGCCCGGATGCAGATAGAAGGCGTCGCCTTCCGCGAGCACAATCTCTTCGCTCATCACACGATCCAGCGCCGCGCTGACTTCCGCTTTCGGCCCGCTTAAATCAATGTAGGCGGCAGTGTGGCCGCTGAAGGTGCGAAACTTGTTGCCTAAACGCACGTCAACGGTGGCACCATTGATACGCTCAATCGGCGGACGCGGGTTAATCGACAGTCGCCCTTCGTCCAGCCAGGCTTCTATATCACGGTCACACAGACGCATATCACTCTCCTTTTGTACGACGGCCCTCTTCCGTCACGGTTGAGGGCGTTTATTGCACGTTACACAATTCGTGTGAGTTATTCAAAAAACTGGCTAATTTTCGCTTTCAGAATATCGATAGCGATGCGGTTTTTGCCCCCACGCGGCACGATGATGTCGGCGTACTGCTTGGACGGCTCGATAAACTGCAGGAACATCGGACGCACCGTTTTCTGGTATTGAGCCATCACGGAGTCCATGGAGCGACCACGCTCGTTAACGTCACGCTTGATGCGGCGCATCAGGCAGATGTCCAGCGGCGTATCGACAAAGATAGAGAAGTTCATCTCTTCGCGCAGACGCGCGTCGGTCAGCAGCAGGATCCCTTCAAGGATGATCACTTTCTTCGGTTCAATATGAATCGTTTCCTGCATGCGGGTGTGTTCGACATAGCTATAAACCGGCAGTTCAATTGGGTTGCCGCGCTTCAGCGTTTGCAGATGCTGGAACAGCAGGCTGTGGTCCATCGCGTTCGGGTGGTCATAGTTAGTTTTAACCCGATCTTCCATCGACAGATGACTTTGGTCTTTGTAATAGCTATCTTCAGGAATGACACCGATGTGCTCATCGCCCACCTGTTCGCGCAGTTCGCGATACAGCGTACTAGCAATAAGACTTTTACCTGAAGCCGATGCGCCGGCGATGCCTACAATGACGCACTGATGAGACTTATCAGTCATAAATTTTGCGACCCGATTAACCTGGATGTTAGGAAGGACGGCACGAATAGACAATATTATTCAAGAGGAAACGTTCCGAATAGTCACGTGTATCAGCGCCAAACGCGGCAATTATAGGGATTTCAGGGCAACGATACTAGTCGAATACAACGATCGGCGATGACAAAAGGAGAAACGCCCGTACGTCGGATTCTACTGACGTCATACATTAACGAATATGATATTACAGGTGACACAAACTGATGATTATTGTCAATTAGCGTCACATATCTGATAAATTCCGCTAATGTTGTTGCATAATCACGGCTTGTTTCAGCATGGCCGGAGCAGCGTCGCCTCCGGAAAAACAGTGGTAATGAAGAACAATATCAGCGTTAAACCTCTCCGCCCCGCGTCACAACAGCACTCACTGCAAATACTGTTTGGTTTGTGGGCAGCGACATTTTTGTTCACCCTCTTTTCATTATCACTCATGCACACTCACAACGTGCTATCGCCGGTCTGGTTTCCGACGGCCATCATGACCGTCGCCTTCTACCGTGTTAAGCGTTCGCTATGGCCCTGCATGAGCGTTGCTGGCGTATTGGGAATTGTCCTCGCCACCGCGCTTTACGCTCCCGAGCAGAATGGACTGTTACACCCGTTGACCAATCTTATGGAAGCGCTGGTTGGCGCGTTACTGCTGCGCCGATGGCTGAACCTCGACAACCCGCTAAGAAACTTACGCCACTGGACTCAAATGGCGATCGCCACCGCGCTGATCCCGCCATTGTTGAGCGGTATTGTGGTGGCCAGTTTGACGCCCGGAGGCAATGCTTTCCAGACCTTGCTGGTCTGGATGCTTTCGGATGCCTCAGGCGCCCTGGCGTTAGTTCCACTGGGAATGCTCATCCGGGCAGACTATTTTCAGCGTTATCGTAACCGCACGCTGCTGATCTCGACGCTTCTGACCGCAGCCATTACCCTCGCGCTCAGCGTGATCGCCATGTTGTACATGCCCTGGCCGTTTACCTTCATAATGGTACTCATGATGTGGAGCGCGGTACGTATGCCGCGTATTGAAGCCTTCCTGATCTTTTTACTCCTCATCATGATGGTTCTGGCCCTCTCCGCGCAGCATCCGCTGGTACAGGAGAACATCGAAAATACCCTTCATACCTACCGGCTGAGCAATATGCTGGGGCTGCCGTTCCTGATGGTGCAATTGCCCACAGGGGTAATGAGCATCGCGATGTATGCCGTATACAGTGAACGGCGTCGCATTGCGGAAAGTGAAACCCGCTTTCGTAACGCCATGGAATACTCGGCCGTCGGCATGGCGATAGTCGATGCCTATGGGCAGTGGCTACAGGTCAATAAAGCGCTGAGCAAGTTTCTTGGCTATCCCCCTGACGAACTGCATCAAATGACCTTCCAGCAAGTCACCTGGCCGGAAGATTTAGCACAAGACCTTGAACAGCTGGACCGTCTGACGCGTGGCGAAATTGAGAGCTACTCGCTTGAAAAGCGCTACCGTACCCGCCAGGGAGAGGCGGTCTGGGCGCTGCTGGCCGTCTCGCTGGTACGCAACGCTGATGGAACGCCGCTCTATTTCATCCAACAGATTGAAGATATTAACGATCTGAAAAAGAGCCGCGAAGCCAACAAACGGCTGATGGCGGAGATAACCGAAACCAACGAAGCGTTGTTCCAGGAAAAAGAACGCCTGCACATCACTCTCGACTCCATTCGTGAAGCGGTGATCAGCGCCGACAGCCAGCAAAACATTATCTTTATGAACCCGGTTGCCGAGAAAATCAGCGGCTGGAAGCAGGCTGAGGCGCAAGGGAAATCATTGCACGAGGTGCTGTATATTACGCAGGGAGACCAGGGCCCCCGGCTGGAGAATTTGTACAGCGATGAAAACCTGGATAGCGATATTGAGTTGAACAAAGTCCTGCATAGCCGCTACGGCGGCAGTTTTGATATTCACCACAGCATGACCCCGCTCAGTACCCAGGAAGGCGAGCATATCGGTTTCGTGCTGGTCATTCAGGACGTCACGGAGTCGCGCCGCCTGCTGCGCCAGCTCAGCTACAGCGCCAGCCACGACGCGCTCACCGGCTTGCCCAATCGTTCCAGCTTTGAAAGCCAGCTGAAAGGCCTGCTGAAATCGCTGCCCGGAGGACACCAGTCGCATGCGCTGGTGATGCTCGACCTCGATTTCTTCAAGGCCGTCAACGACAGTGCCGGGCACGCTGCCGGTGACGCGCTACTGCGTGAAATTGCCGGGCTAATGCGCTCGCTGCTGCGACCGGGCGATATTCTGGCGCGACTTGGCGGTGATGAATTTGGTTTTATTCTGCGTCACTGCTCTACCGAGCAGGCGCTGAGCGCCAGCGAGCGCATTGTCGATGCCATCAAACATTACGAATTTTTCTGGGCAGGACGGTTGCACCGTATTGGCGCCAGCGCGGGGCTGACGTTGATTCACAACCATAACGCCCAACTGGCGGAAGTGCTGGTTCAGGCCGATGCCGCCTGCTACACCTCAAAAAATAACGGTCGCGGTATCGTGACGGTTTATACCCCGGTACATTCTTCTGGCGACCAGTCGTCGGCGTGCCAGATATGCAATAACGCGTAAGATCGCCAGGGCTGCCAACGTTCGGCATAACGGCGAATCTGCGCGGGCGTCATCCCCGGGAAGCGCTGCTTAATCAGGTAGTCGTCCGGCAAAAAGATATCTTTCGCCTGCCAGGCGCGCAGGGCAAAGTAGTTTGCCGTCCAACGGCCAATGCCGGGATATTGTTGTAGCGCTTTTAGCGCCTGATCCACATCGTCTGGCTGCGTTTGCGGCAGTTCTCCGCTAAGCGCAACCTGGGCAAAATGTATTAACGCTTCCGCCCGTTTGAGCGGCATGCCCAATGCTTTCAGCGCCGCCGGGTCGGCCGCCGCCAGCCGCTCTGGCGTTGGGAACAACGAGAAAGAGGCGTCCTGTGCGAGCGGCTCGCCATACAGCGCCACCACTTTACCGGTCAGCTTCGCGGCCATCGTCACGCTCACCAGTTGCCCGAGAATCGCCCGCACGCCCTGTTCAAAGGCGTCCAGCGCGCCAGGCAGTCGTAACCCCGGCTTTGCCGCCGCCAGCGTTCCGAGCGCGCGCGATATTTGTTGTGGATCGCAGTGCAGATCCAGCAATTTCGCCACCCGCATCAGCGCTTCGTCAGCGACTGGCAGCAGCCCGGCGGAAAGCGTGACCCGCAGCACCTGGCGGGCGGGATAAGGCGTCATGGTGATAAGCCCATGGTGTGGCCCGAGCCCCCAACTGCGGGTATAGCTTTGATCATGGAAACATTCGATACCTGCGACAGCACGCGCCTGTAAAAAACCGAACATCCAGCGCCAGTCATATGGCGGCAGCCAGGGCAGTTCAAACATCCTTTATCCTTCTCGTCAGACAGCAAAGATTGCGTTACAGCATAGCGGTTAATCAATGGGAAAACCTTGCTTTCATATTCCTGTTGCCGCCATCACCACATTCCGCTAAAGTCGCCCCCCTTTCTTCACTGGCATGGGGATGATTGACGTGTTTATTGGTTTTGACTACGGGACGGCGAACTGCTCTGTCGCCGTGATGCAGGATGGCGCTCCGCGCATGCTGATGATGGAAAACGGCAGTTCCCTACTGCCGTCCATGCTGTCGGCCCCGACCCGCGAAGCGGTCAGCGAGTGGCTGTACCGCCACCATCAGGTACCGGCAACGGGTGATGAAACTCAGGCGCTGCTGCGTCGGGCGATGAACTACAACCGCGACGAAGATATCGAGGTACTGGGCAATAGCGTGCAGTTCGGCCTCGCGTCGCTCAAGCAGTACATCGACGATCCGGAAGAGGTGTACTTTGTTAAGTCGCCTAAATCCTTCCTCGGCGCTAGCGGGCTCAAGCCGCAGCAGGTCGCCGTATTCGAAGATCTGGTTTGTTCGATGATGCTGCATATTCGCCAGCAGGCGCAGTCACAGCTTCAGGAAACCATCGAGCAGGCGGTAATTGGTCGCCCGATTAACTTCCAGGGTCTGGGTGGCGATGAAGCCAACACGCAGGCGGTAGGTATTCTGCAACGCGCGGCGCAGCGTGCCGGCTTCCGCGACGTGGTTTTCCAGTACGAACCGGTTGCCGCCGGTCTGGATTTCGAAGCCAGCCTCTGCGAAGAAAAACGCGTGCTGGTGGTCGACATCGGTGGCGGCACCACCGACTGCTCGGTGCTGCTGATGGGGCCGCAGTGGCGGACCCGTCATGACCGCGAACAGAGCCTGCTCGGCCACAGCGGCTGTCGGGTGGGCGGTAACGATCTGGACATCGCGCTGGCGTTTAAAAGCCTGATGCCGCTGCTCGGCATGGGCGGCGAAACCGAAAAAGGCATCGCCCTGCCCATTCTGCCCTGGTGGAACGCGGTGGCGATCAACGATGTTCCGGCGCAGACCGACTTCTACAGCTCAGCCAATGGCCGCCTGCTGCGTGACCTGGCGCGCGATGCCCGCGATGCGGAAAAGGTCGCTCTGCTCTACAAGGTATGGCAGCAGCGTTTAAGCTATCGTCTGGTGCGCAGCGCGGAAGAGAGCAAAATCGCCTTGTCCGAAAGCGCACAAATCGATACCCACCTGCCGTTTATCAGCGACACGCTGGCCACCGCCATCAGCCAGGACGGGCTGGAAGCGGCGCTAAACCAGCCGCTGACCCGTATTCTTGAGCAGGTACAACTGGCGTTAGAAAACAGCAGCGAAAAGCCGGACGTCATTTATTTAACCGGCGGCAGCGCGCGCGCGCCGCTGATTAAAAAAGCGCTGGCCGAACAGCTGCCGGGCATTCCCGTTGCCGGTGGCGACGATTTTGGCTCGGTCACCGCCGGTCTGGCCCGCTGGGCGCAGGTGGTTTTTGCCTGATATATCGTCGTTGACTTCGCTGTTTTTTCGACCTATCGTAAAGGAATGAGGGTAAGGGAGGATTGCTCCTCCCCCTGGTATCTTAGTAAGCCGGTAAGCTAATGACTAAGAGTATTACCAGTATGATGACTAGCCTCATCATAACCCTTTCCTTATATAAGGCCCCTTCGTCAGGAGGGGCTTTTCTGTTTTAGCGCCCTGCTAAACGCCGCTGACGGTAGCACACGCGGCGATTGCGCGGTTTTTCATCGCCGCGGATTGCGAGGAGCCTCGTAAAGCTGACGCGATTCAGACGATTCCTTCCGTGTTTCATATTTCCTCCATTTTTCCCGAGCGTTCCGTTACTAAACTAGTATCATTTCGTGAAATGATTCAGGACGAGACACCTATAACGATGAAAGGCAGTCATAAAATTCGCTGGCGGGTAGCGCTGGCCGTGCTGGTGGTGGTCGCGGGGGCGGCTGGCATCTGGCACTTTAGCAGCAATTCTGACACCTCGGGTTCTACTGCAGCCAAACCGGCGGGAGCGCCGTCAGCTGGCGGCGGGCGACACGGTGGACGCTTTGGCGGCGCGCTGGCGCCGGTCCAGGCCGCTACCGCCACCAGTGAAGCGGTACCGCGCTACCTCAGCGGGCTGGGCACCATTACCGCTGCCAATACCGTTACCGTGCGCAGCCGCGTCGACGGCCAACTGATGGCCATTCACTTCCAGGAAGGCCAGCAGGTCAAAGCCGGCGATCTGCTGGCGGAAATTGACCCCAGCCAGTTTAAAGTGGCGCTGGCTCAGGCGCAGGGGCAGTTGGCTAAAGATAAAGCCACGCTCGCTAATGCACGTCGTGATTTAGCCCGCTATCAGCAACTGGTCAAAACCAATCTTGTCTCTCGCCAGGAGCTGGATACCCAGCAATCGCTGGTGAGCGAAACCGAAGGCACGATTAAAGCCGACCAGGCCGCCGTCGCCAGCGCCCAGCTGCAGCTCGACTGGAGCCGCATCACCGCGCCGATTGACGGTCGCGTGGGATTAAAACAGGTGGATATCGGCAACCAGATTTCCAGCGGTGATACCACCGGTATCGTCGTGCTGACCCAAACGCATCCGATCGATCTCGTCTTCACCCTGCCGGAAAACGACATCGCCACCGTGGTGGCCGCGCAAAAGGCCGGTAAAACGCTGGTGGTAGAAGCCTGGGATCGCACCAACAAACAGAAGCTGAGCGAGGGCACGCTGCTGAGCCTCGACAACCAAATTGACGCTACCACCGGAACCATCAAGCTGAAGGCCCGTTTCAACAATCAGGATGACGCGCTGTTCCCGAACCAGTTTGTTAACGCGCGTATGCTGGTTGATACCCAGCAAAATGCGGTGGTCATCCCAACCGCGGCGCTGCAAATGGGCAATGACGGTCACTTCGTCTGGGTGCTGAACAGCGACAACAAAGTCAGCAAACACACCGTGATTCCAGGTATCCAGGATAGCCAGAAAGTGGTGATTGATGCCGGACTCTCCGCGGGCGACCGGGTGGTCACCGACGGTATCGACCGCTTAACCGAAGGGGCGAAAGTGGAAGTGGTTACTGCTCATGACGCCTCCACCGCAGGCGCGGAAAAACCGGCCGCCGCAGCAGGCCATAAAGGAGCGCGCGGCTGATGCAAGTGTTACCGCCGAGCAATACGGGCGGCCCATCCCGCCTGTTTATTATGCGCCCTGTCGCCACCACGCTGTTGATGGTGGCGATTTTGCTGGCCGGGATCATCGGCTACCGCTTCCTGCCGGTCTCCGCGTTGCCGGAGGTGGACTATCCGACCATTCAGGTGGTGACGCTCTATCCGGGCGCCAGCCCCGACGTGGTGACCTCAGCGATAACCGCGCCGCTCGAACGCCAGTTCGGCCAGATGTCCGGCCTGAAGCAAATGTCGTCGCAAAGCTCTGGCGGCGCGTCGGTCGTCACCCTTCAGTTCCAGCTTACCCTGCCGCTGGATGTCGCCGAGCAGGAGGTCCAGGCTGCCATTAACGCCGCCACTAACCTGCTGCCCAGCGACCTGCCTAACCCACCGGTCTACAGCAAGGTCAACCCGGCGGATCCGCCGATCATGACCCTCGCCGTCACCTCTTCCGCCACGCCGATGACGGAAGTAGAAGACATGGTGGAAACCCGCGTGGCGCAGAAAATTTCCCAGGTCTCCGGCGTCGGTCTGGTGACGCTCGCCGGCGGCCAGCGCCCGGCCGTGCGCGTGAAGCTCAACGCCCAGGCTATCGCCGCGCTGGGGCTGACCAGCGAAGATATTCGCACCGCCATTACCAGCGCCAACGTCAACTCGGCCAAGGGTAGTCTCGATGGCCCGGCACGCGCGGTGACGCTCTCGGCCAACGACCAGATGCAGTCGGCGCAGGAGTATCGGGCGCTGATTATCGCCTATAAAAACAGTGCGGCTATTCGCTTAGGCGACGTGGCAACCATCGAGCAAGGCGCTGAAAACACCTGGCTTGGCGCATGGGCGAACAAAAAGCAGGCCATCGTGATGAACGTCCAGCGCCAGCCTGGCGCAAACATCATCTCGACGGCGGACAGCATCCGCCAGATGCTGCCGCAGCTAACCGAAAGCCTGCCGAAATCCGTTAAGGTCGAGGTCCTGTCTGACCGTACCACCAACATTCGCGCCTCGGTTTCCGACACCCAGTTTGAGCTGATGCTGGCGATTGCGCTGGTGGTGATGATCATCTATCTGTTCCTGCGTAACGTTCCGGCGACCATTATTCCGGGCGTCGCCGTGCCGCTGTCGCTGGTCGGCACCTTCGCGGTGATGGTGTTCCTCGATTTCTCCATCAACAACCTGACGCTGATGGCGCTGACCATCGCCACCGGCTTCGTGGTCGATGACGCCATCGTGGTGATCGAGAACATTTCGCGCTATATCGAAAAAGGCGAAAAACCCATGGCCGCCGCGCTGAAAGGCGCGGGTGAGATTGGCTTTACCATTATCTCGCTGACCTTCTCGCTGATCGCGGTGCTGATCCCGCTGCTGTTTATGGGCGATATCGTGGGCCGCCTGTTCCGCGAATTCGCCGTCACCCTGGCGGTGGCGATACTCATCTCGGCAGTCGTGTCGTTAACCCTGACGCCAATGATGTGCGCGCGCATGCTCAGCCATGAATCGCTGCGTAAACAGAACCGTTTCTCCCGCGCCAGCGAGCGCTTCTTCGACCGGGTGATTGCAGGCTACGGCCATCTGCTGGCCCGCGTGCTGAACCATCCGTGGCTGACGCTCGGCGTGGCGCTGGGTACGCTGGCGCTGTCTGTCATCCTGTGGATCGCCATTCCGAAAGGCTTCTTCCCGATTCAGGACAACGGCATTATTCAGGGCACGCTACAGGCGCCGCAGTCGGTGTCGTTCGCCAGCATGGCGCAACGCCAGCAGACAGTTGCCGACGCCATCCTGAAAGATCCGGCGGTAGAAAGTCTCACGTCGTTTGTCGGCGTCGACGGCACCAACCCGGCGCTCAACAGCGCACGTTTGCAGATCAACCTGAAACCGCTCGACGAGCGTGACGATCGGGTACAGACGGTCATTAGCCGGCTGCAACACGCGGTTGACCGCATTCCCGGCATCGAATTGTATCTCCAGCCGACGCAGGATCTGACCATCGATACCACCGTCAGCCGCACACAGTACCAGTTTACGCTGCAGGCCAACTCGCTGGATGCGCTAAGCGAATGGGTGCCGCAGCTGATGACCCAGCTTCAGGCGCTGCCGCAGCTTTCCGATGTCAGCAGCGACTGGCAGGACAAAGGGCTGGTAGCCTACGTTAACGTCGACCGCGATAGCGCCAGCCGTCTCGGTATTTCAATGGCCGACGTCGATAACGCGCTGTACAACGCCTTTGGTCAACGTCTGATTTCAACCATCTATACCCAGGCCAACCAGTACCGCGTGGTGCTGGAGCACGACACCCGCGCCACGCCGGGCCTGGCGGCGCTGGATAACGTGCGCCTGACCAGCAGCGATGGCGGCATCGTGCCGCTGACGGCGATCGCCAAAATTGAACAGCGCTTTGCGCCGCTGTCGATTAACCACCTCGACCAGTTCCCGGTGACCACCATTTCGTTCAACGTGCCGGATAACTACTCGCTGGGCGATGCGGTACAGGCCATTCTGGATAGTGAGAAAACCCTGAACTTCCCGGCGGATATCCGTACCGAGTTCCAGGGCAGCACCCTCGCCTTCCAGTCGGCGCTGAGCAGCACCATCTGGCTGGTGGTCGCGGCAGTGGTGGCGATGTATATCGTGCTCGGCGTGCTGTATGAGAGCTTTATCCACCCGATCACCATTCTCTCGACCCTGCCGACCGCAGGGGTCGGCGCGCTGCTGGCATTAATGCTGGCGGGCAACGAACTGGACGTGATCGCCATTATCGGCATCATCCTGTTGATCGGTATCGTTAAGAAAAACGCGATCATGATGATCGACTTTGCGCTGGCCGCCGAGCGTGAGCAGGGAATGGCGCCGCGCGAAGCGATTTATCAGGCCTGTCTGCTGCGTTTCCGTCCGATTCTGATGACCACGCTCGCCGCGCTGCTTGGCGCGCTGCCGTTGATGCTGAGCACCGGCGTTGGCGCCGAGCTGCGTCGCCCGCTGGGGATCGGCATGGTGGGCGGCCTGCTGGTCAGCCAGGTACTCACCCTGTTTACGACACCGGTGATTTACCTGCTGTTTGACCGCCTGTCGCTGTACCTGAAAAGCCGCTTCCCGCGCCGTGAAGAGGAAGCGTAAGTGAAATTTTTTGCCCTCTTCATCTACCGCCCGGTGGCGACGATCCTGATATCCGTCGCCATCACCCTCTGCGGCGTGCTCGGCTTTCGTCTGCTGCCGGTGGCCCCGCTGCCGCAGGTCGACTTTCCGGTGATTATGGTCAGCGCCTCGCTGCCCGGCGCATCGCCGGAAACCATGGCCTCGTCGGTGGCGACCCCGCTGGAGCGCTCGCTAGGGCGCATTGCGGGCGTCAATGAAATGACCTCCAGCAGCTCGCTGGGCAGCACGCGTATCATTCTCGAATTTAACTTCGATCGCGATATTAACGGCGCGGCGCGCGACGTGCAGGCAGCGATTAACGCCGCGCAAAACCTGCTGCCAAGCGGGATGCCCAGTCGTCCGACCTATCGCAAAGCCAACCCGTCCGATGCGCCGATCATGATCCTGACGCTGACCTCGGATACCTACTCGCAGGGCGAGCTGTACGATTTCGCCTCCACCCAGTTGGCGCAAAGCATCGCGCAGATTGACGGCGTGGGCGACGTGGACGTCGGCGGTAGCTCGCTGCCCGCGGTGCGCGTTGACCTGAATCCGCAGGCGCTGTTTAACCAGGGCGTCTCGCTGGACGCGGTGCGCACGGCCATCAGCAACGCCAACGTGCGTAAACCGCAGGGGGCGATCGACGATAGCGCCCATCGCTGGCAGGTGCAGACTAACGATGAACTGAAAAAAGCCGCTGAGTACCAGCCGCTGATCGTGCACTACAACAACGGTGCGGCGGTGCGTTTGAGCGACGTGGCGACGGTCAGCGACTCGGTGCAGGACGTGCGTAACGCCGGGATGACCAACGCCAAACCGGCCATCCTGCTGATGATCCGCAAGCTGCCGGAAGCCAATATTATCGACACGGTCGATCGTATTCGCGCCGAGCTGCCGGAGCTGCAACAGACCATTCCCGCGGCTATCGACCTGCAAATTGCCCAGGACCGTTCGCCGACGATCCGCGCTTCGCTTGAGGAAGTTGAGCAAACGCTGGTGATCTCAGTGGCGCTGGTGATTCTGGTGGTGTTCCTGTTCCTGCGCTCCGGCCGCGCCACGCTGATTCCGGCGGTGGCGGTGCCGGTCTCGCTGATCGGCACGTTCGCCGCGATGTACCTGTGCGGTTTCAGCCTCAACAACCTGTCGTTGATGGCGCTGACCATCGCCACCGGTTTCGTGGTCGATGACGCCATCGTGGTGCTGGAGAATATTTCCCGCCACCTGGAAGCGGGCATGAAACCGCTACAAGCCGCGCTACAGGGGAGTCGCGAAGTGGGCTTTACCGTCCTGTCGATGAGCGTTTCGCTGGTGGCGGTGTTCCTGCCGTTGCTGCTTATGGGCGGCCTGCCCGGCAGGCTGCTGCGGGAATTTGCGGTCACGCTGTCGGTGGCGATCGGTATTTCGCTGGCCGTTTCGCTGACCCTGACGCCGATGATGTGCGGCTGGATGCTGAAATCCAGCCGCCCGCATTCGCCAACCCGTAATAAAGGTTTGGGGCGTCTGCTGGTCGCCATGCAGCAGGGTTACGGCAAATCGCTGCGCTGGGTGCTGAACCATGCGAAGCTGGTGGGGGTGGTGTTCCTGGCAACCATCGCGCTGAACGTCTGGCTGTATATTTCCATCCCGAAAACGTTCTTCCCGGAGCAGGATACCGGGGTGCTGATGGGCGGCATTCAGGCCGACCAGAGCATCTCCTTCCAGGCGATGCGCGGTAAGCTACAGGATTTCATGAAGATTATTCGTGAAGATCCGGCGGTGGATAACGTCACCGGTTTCACCGGCGGTTCCAGGGTGAACAGCGGAATGATGTTTATCACCCTGAAGTCGCGCGACGTGCGCCAGGAGTCGGCGCAGCAAATTATCGACCGATTGCGGAAAAAGCTGGCCAAAGAGCCGGGGGCCAACCTGTTCTTAATGGCGGTGCAGGACATCCGCGTGGGTGGCCGCCAGTCGAACGCCAGCTATCAGTACACGCTGTTGTCGGACGACCTCAGCGCGCTGCGTGAGTGGGAGCCCAAAATCCGCAAAGCACTGGCGGCGCTGCCGGAGCTGGCGGACGTCAACTCGGATCAGCAGGACAACGGCGCAGAAATGGCGTTGGTCTACGATCGTGAAACCATGTCACGGCTGGGCATTAACGTCGAGGCGGCTAACAGCCTGCTGAACAACGCCTTCGGCCAGCGGCAGATCTCCACCATTTATCAACCGCTGAACCAGTACAAAGTGGTGATGGAGGTAGACCCGGTCTACACCCAGGATGTGAGCGCGCTGGACAAAATGTTCGTCATTAACAGCGACGGGAAAGCCATTCCGCTCTCTTATTTCGCCAAATGGCAGCCTTCCAACGCGCCGCTGTCGGTCAACCACCAGGGGCTGTCGGCGGCATCGACCGTCTCCTTCAACCTGCCGACCGGTAAATCCCTGTCGGAAGCCAGCGACGCGATTAACCGCGCCATGACCCAGCTTGGCGTGCCGAACACGGTGCGCGGCTCGTTCGCCGGGACGGCGCAGGTATTCCAGGAGACAATGAATTCGCAGATTATCCTGATCATCGCCGCCATCGCCACGGTGTATATCGTGTTGGGGATCCTGTACGAGAGCTACGTGCACCCGCTGACCATTCTCTCCACGCTGCCGTCGGCGGGCGTTGGCGCGTTGCTGGCGCTGGAGCTGTTCAATGCCCCGTTCAGCCTAATCGCCCTTATCGGGATCATGCTATTAATTGGCATTGTGAAGAAAAACGCCATCATGATGGTCGACTTCGCCCTTGAAGCCCAGCGTAACGGCAATCTGCCGCCGGAACAGGCCATATTCCAGGCCTGTCTGCTGCGTTTTCGCCCGATAATGATGACCACGCTGGCGGCGCTGTTTGGCGCGCTGCCGCTGGTGATTTCGGGGGGCGATGGCTCCGAACTGCGTCAACCTCTCGGGATTACCATTGTAGGGGGTCTGGTGATGAGCCAGCTGTTAACCCTCTATACCACCCCGGTGGTTTATCTGTTCTTCGATCGTCTGCGTCTGCGTTTTTCGCGTCAACCCCGACAATCGGTAACTGAATAACGATGACTGAACTACCCGCTAACGTTCGTTGGCAACTCTGGATCGTGGCGTTCGGCTTTTTTATGCAATCGCTGGACACCACCATCGTCAACACCGCCCTCCCCTCCATGGCGTTAAGCCTGGGGGAGAGCCCGCTGCATATGCACATGGTGGTGGTCTCCTATGTGCTGACCGTCGCCGTCATGCTGCCCGCCAGCGGCTGGCTCGCCGATCGTGTCGGCGTGCGTAATATTTTCTTCACCGCCATTATCCTGTTCACCCTCGGCTCGCTGTTCTGCTCACTTTCCAGCACGCTCAATGAGCTGGTCATGGCGCGCGTGCTACAGGGGATTGGTGGCGCGATGATGGTGCCCGTCGGCAGGCTGACGGTGATGAAAATCGTTCCGCGCGAGCAGTATATGGCGGCAATGACCTTCGTCACCCTGCCCGGCCAGGTTGGCCCGCTGCTTGGCCCAGCTCTGGGCGGGATTCTGGTGGAGTACGCCTCCTGGCACTGGATATTCCTGATTAACATCCCGGTTGGCATCGTGGGCGGTATCGCCACGTTGATGTTGATGCCTAACTACACCGTCCAGACGCGGAAATTTGATATTTCCGGTTTCGTGGTGCTGGCGCTGGGCATGGCAACGTTAACCTTAGCCCTCGACGGCCAGAAAGGCCTTGGCATTTCATCACTAACGATGGGCATGTTGGTCGCCGTCGGTATGGTGTCGATTGGATTGTATCTGTGGCATGCGCGCGGCAACGACAGCGCGCTGTTCAGCCTTAAGCTGTTTAACACCTCCACCTTCTCTCTGGGGCTGGCAGGCAGCTTTGCCGGGCGCATCGGCAGCGGCATGTTGCCGTTTATGACGCCGGTGTTCCTGCAAATCGGCCTTGGCTTCAGCCCCTTCCACGCAGGGCTGATGATGATTCCGATGGTGCTGGGCAGCATGGGCATGAAGCGGATAGTGGTGCAGGTGGTCAACCGCTTCGGTTACCGCCACGTGCTGGTATCCGCCACGCTCGGGCTGTCGTTAATCAGCCTGCTGTTTATGTTCACCGCGTTGGCAGGCTGGTACTACGCGCTACCGGTGGTGCTGTTTATTCAGGGAATGGTCAACTCCAGCCGTTTCTCCTCGATGAATACCCTGACGCTGAAAGACCTGCCGGACGAATTCGCCAGCAGCGGCAACAGCCTGCTGTCGATGATCATGCAGCTCTCCATGAGTATCGGCGTTACCATCGCCGGGATTCTGCTGGGCATGTTCGGTCAGCAGCACATTGCCATCGGCAGCGAGGCGACGCATCACGTCTTTATGTACACCTATATTTGTATGGCCATCATTATTGCGCTTCCCGCTCTCGTCTTCGCGCGCGTGCCGGACGACACCAGCAAAAACGTGGTTATTGCCCGACGCAAACTGAAGGAGTAGACCGTGAAATTATGGCGCCCGGGAATTTCCGGCAAACTGTTTCTCGCCATCTTAGCCACCTGCATCGTGCTGCTGATCAGCATGCACTGGGCCGTGCGCATTAGCTTTGAGCGCGGCTTTATTGACTATATCAAGCGTGGCAACGAGCAGCGGTTGCAGCTGCTGAGCGACGCACTGGCTGAGCAGTATGCCCAGCACGGAAACTGGCGCTTTTTACGCAATAACGATCGTTTTATTTTCCAGATCCTCCGTTCGTTTGAACATGACAACAGTGATGACCGCCAGCCGCCCGGCCCTCCGGGGCCAGACGGCGAACCGCCTCGCGGCCCGGATCGCGGCGGCATGCCGCCGCACGGCTGGCGCACGCAGTTCTGGGTAGTCGACCAAAACGCTCGCGTGCTGGTCGGCCCGCGCGAAGCGGTGCCGCACGACGGCTCCCGCCGCGGCATTATCGTCAACGGTATGGAGGTCGGCGCGGTGATCGCTTCACCGGTCGAACGGCTGACCCGCAACACTGATATCAACTTCGATCAACAGCAGCGCCGCACCAGTTGGCTTATCGTCGGGCTGGCGACATTGCTGGCGGCGCTGGCGACCTTCCCGCTGGCACGCGGGCTGATTGCCCCGGTGCGGCGGCTGGTGGAAGGCACCCACAAGCTGGCGGCGGGCGACTTTTCGACCCGTGTCCCGGTGAGCAGCAGCGATGAACTGGGCAGACTGGCGCAGGACTTCAACCAGCTCGCCAGCACGCTGGAAAAAAACCAGCAGATGCGCCGCGACCTGATGGCCGATATCTCCCACGAGCTACGCACGCCGCTGGCGGTACTGCGCGGCGAGCTGGAGGCGATTCAGGACGGCGTACGCAAATTCACCCCGGAATCGGTCACCTCTTTGCAGGCCGAAGTCGCCACCCTGACCAAGCTGGTTGATGACCTGCATCAGCTGTCGATGTCCGATGAAGGGGCGCTGGCCTACCAGAAAGCGCCGGTCGATATCATTAGCCTGATTGAAATCGCCGCCGATGCCTTCCGCGAACGTCTTGCCAGCCGCGGGCTGACGCTCAATCTGGCGCTGGCAGAAAACGCCACCGTGTTTGGCGATCCGGACCGCTTGATGCAGTTATTCAATAACCTGCTGGAAAACAGCCTGCGCTATACCGACAGCGGCGGCCAGGTGCTGATTCGCACCGAACTGCTCCCACAAAGCATCGTGCTGGAATTCGCCGACAGCAGCCCCGGCGTCAGCGATGAACAGCTGGCGAGGCTTTGCGAGCGTTTCTACCGTACCGAAGGTTCTCGCAACCGCGCCAGCGGCGGTTCTGGCCTGGGGTTAGCCATTTGCGCAAACATCGTCACCGCCCACGGCGGGCACCTCAACGTTGGGCATTCGCCTTTTGGTGGGGTTAGCATTAAAGTAGAGTTACCGCTGGAACGTGTATTACCGAGAGAAATATGACCGAGTTACCGATTGATGAAAATGCCCCACGCATCCTGATTGTGGAAGATGAACCCAAGCTGGGGCAGTTGCTCATCGACTATTTACTGGCAGCGCACTACGCCCCGACGCTGATTAGCCACGGCGACAAAGTGCTGCCGTACGTGCATCAGACGCCGCCGGATCTCATCCTGCTGGATCTGATGCTGCCGGGCACCGACGGTCTCACCCTCTGCCGCGAAATTCGTCGCTTCTCCGACGTTCCTGTGGTTATGGTGACCGCTAAAATTGAAGAGATCGACCGTCTGCTGGGCTTAGAGATCGGCGCCGATGACTACATCTGCAAGCCGTACAGCCCGCGCGAAGTGGTTGCGCGCGTGAAAACCATTTTACGCCGCTGCAAGCCGCGTCACGAACTACAAACGCTGGACGAACAAAGCCCGCTCATCGTTGATGAAAGCCGTTTTCAAGCCTCATGGCGCGATCGCCCGCTGGACCTCACCCCTGCCGAGTTTCGCCTGCTGAAAACGCTGTCACAGGAGCCTGGCAAAGTGTTCTCGCGCGAACAATTGCTGAATCATCTGTACGACGACTACCGCGTGGTGACCGACCGTACCATCGACAGCCATATTAAAAACCTGCGCCGCAAGCTGGAATCGCTCGACGCCGATCAGTCGTTTATCCGCGCGGTGTACGGTGTAGGCTATCGCTGGGAAGCCGACGCCTGCCGCCTGTCCTGATGCCTTCGAGCGGCGCGCGCTCGCCGCTCTCACTTCTCCTCTGCTCGCAACTTCGCCAATTTCTCCCATACTCATAGTGTCAGTCGATACGTTCAACGATGTTAATTTAATCAAGGAGTCACCATGGCTGGTTGGTTTGAATTAAGCAAAAGCAGCAACGATCAGTTTCGATTTGTTCTGAAGGCGGGAAACGGGGAGGTTATTCTCACCAGCGAGCTGTACACCACCCGGGCGGCCGCGGAAAAAGGCATCGCCTCGGTGCGGGTCAACAGCCCGCAGGACGCGCATTATGAAAAGAAAACCGCCACCAACGGCAAATTTCACTTCAACCTGAAAGCGGGCAACCACCAGGTCATTGGCACCAGTCAACTGTACGCGACCGAGCAGTCGCGTGATAAAGGCATCGCCTCGGTAAAAACCAACGGCACCAGCGAGACCGTCAAAGATAATACCTGATGGCAGATCCTCCGCCGGGTTGTCTCCCGCGACGACCCGGCGCTTTACCTCGCCTCCCCACAGCGCTACAATGCCCGCCCTTAATGTGGGGGCACTCCCCAACTCGCCGCATCAGGTGCGGCGAATCTGACCTGTCATCAGAACGAGAAAATCATGTTTAAACCGGAACTCCTTTCCCCGGCGGGAACGCTGAAAAATATGCGTTACGCTTTCGCTTACGGCGCTGACGCGGTTTACGCGGGCCAACCTCGCTACTCCCTGCGCGTACGTAACAACGAATTCAATCACGAAAACTTGCAGCTCGGCATCAACGAAGCCCACGCGTTGGGTAAAAAATTCTATGTGGTCGTGAACATCGCGCCGCATAACGCCAAGCTGAAAACTTTTATTCGTGACCTGAAGCCGGTGGTGGATATGGGGCCGGATGCGCTGATTATGTCCGATCCGGGCCTGATTATGCTGGTGCGCGAGCACTTCCCGGAGATGGACATTCACCTGTCGGTACAGGCGAACGCCGTCAACTGGGCCACGGTGAAGTTCTGGAAACAGATGGGGCTGACCCGCGTCATTCTTTCCCGCGAGCTGTCGCTGGAAGAAATTGAAGAAATTCGCAGCCAGGTGCCGGATATGGAGATTGAAATCTTCGTTCACGGCGCGCTGTGCATGGCCTACTCCGGCCGCTGCCTGCTTTCCGGCTACATCAACAAGCGCGACCCGAACCAGGGCACCTGCACCAACGCCTGCCGCTGGGAATACAACGTGCAGGAAGGCAAAGAAGACGACGTTGGCAACATCGTCCACAAATATGAGCCGATTCCGGTGCAAAACGTTGAGCCGACCCTTGGCGTCGGCGCGCCAACCGACCAGGTGTTTATGATTGAAGAAGCCAAACGTCCGGGTGAGTACATGACCGCCTTTGAAGACGAGCACGGCACCTACATCATGAACTCGAAAGACCTGCGCGCCATTGCCCACGTTGAGCGTCTGACCCAGATGGGCGTGCACTCGCTGAAAATTGAAGGCCGTACTAAATCCTTCTACTACTGCGCGCGTACCGCACAGGTGTACCGCAAGGCCATCGATGATGCCGCCGCGGGCAAACCGTTCGACACCAGCCTGCTGGAAACCCTGGAAGGCCTGGCGCATCGCGGCTATACCGAAGGCTTCCTGCGTCGCCACACCCATGACGACTATCAGAACTACGAATACGGCTACTCGGTTTCCGAGCGTCAGCAGTTTGTCGGCGAATTTACCGGCGAGCGTAAAGGCAACCTGGCCGCGGTAGCGGTGAAAAACAAATTCCTGATTGGCGATAGCCTGGAGCTGATGACCCCACAGGGCAACGTCAACTTCACGCTGGAACATATGGAAAACGCCAAAGGCGAAGTGATGCCCATCGCGCCGGGCGACGGCCACACCGTATGGTTGCCCGTGCCGGAAGATATGGCGCTGGAGTATGGCCTGCTGATGCGTAATTTCTCAGGACAATCCACTCGCAATCCGCATAACGGCTAGTACATTTATATTGTTTTTCAATAGCAAGGATTCTTAGAAATGGATCACAGACGGAATTATTGATTCCAGATACTATTCCCTCGCTGAAAAACATAACCCATAAATGCTAGCTGTACCTAGGAACCACCTCCTTAGCCCGTGTAATCTCCCTTACACGGGCTTATTTTTTTGGCCTTCCCTCCTAAAGCGCATCGCCGCATCCTTTGTTACACTCTTTGCATACCCCCTCAAGAGGTACCAAGGATGTCAGATTTTCCAGCGAGTTTACTGATACTTAACGGCAAAAGCGCCGGTACGCCCGAGCTGCGCGATGCGGTCATGCAGCTGCGCGATGAAGGCGTGGTGATTCACGTGCGCGTCACCTGGGAGAAAGGTGATGCCGAACGCTACGTCGAAGAAGCCGTTGCGCTGCAAGTGGCGACGGTGATTGCCGGCGGCGGTGACGGCACGATCAATGAAGTGGCGACGGCTCTGATTCAGTGCGACAGCGAACGGGTTCCCGCTCTCGGTATTGTGCCGCTCGGTACCGCGAACGATTTCGCCACCAGCGTCAATATTCCCACCGATATGGCTAACGCGCTTAAGCTGGCGATTGCCGGTCGTGACGTGCCGGTGGACATTGCCCAAGTCAATCGTGAGACCTGCTTTATCAATATGGCAACCGGCGGCTTTGGCACGCGCATTACCACCGAAACGCCGGAGAAGCTGAAGTCCGCGCTGGGCGGTGTATCGTATTTGATTCACGGCCTGATGCGCATGGATACCCTGAAACCCGACCGCTGCGAAATTCGTGGCGAGAACTTTAGCTGGCAGGGCGACGCGCTGGTAATTGGCATCGGCAACGGTCGCCAGGCGGGCGGCGGGCAACAGCTTTGCCCGGAGGCGTTGATTGACGATGGCCTGCTGCATCTGCGAATTTTTACCGGCGAGGAACTGCTGCCCGCGCTGTTAAATACGCTCGCCAGCGACGACGGTAAAGAGAATCTGGTGGATAGCGTCTCGCCGTGGTTTGAGGTCACCGCATCACATGAGATGACCTTTAACCTCGACGGCGAGCCGCTCTGCGGGACCTCGTTCCGTATGGAGATTTTACCGGCGGCGCTGCGCTGCCGTCTGCCGCCGGACTGCCCGCTTCTGCGTTAACGCATCGCGCGTTTTAAGATGCGTTCCGACTGACGCTTGAAATCCGCCGCCGCTTCGGCGACGGTTTTCTTGCCGTAGTCGATGGACTGCAACGCACTGTCAAACTCCTGCACCAGCTGGGGATCTTCCAGATACGGCGACACGCCGACCTTCGCCGGTAGCGACAGCGCGAGCTTAATGCCGGCCACCGATGGGTCTTTGTCATTGATCACGCCGGATGCCGTCAGCGTCTCCACGCCGCTTTTGCTGAGCGGCACACCGCGCTCCAGGCCGAGCAGCGTCACGCCCTCCTTGCTGTTGAGCAGAAAGTTAATCAGCTTTGCCGCCGCCTGCGGATGTTGGGTGGTTTTACCAATCGACAGCATCATTGACGGCTTCATAAACAGCCCCGCGTCGGTCGCGCCAGCTAACATCGGATAACTCCCCAACTCCAGCTTCGCCGGTGGTTTCAGGTTATCGGAATATTTGGTCACGGCGGTGTTCCACATGTACACGCCGCCCCACTCGCCTTCAATCCACGGCTTCATCTCATAGATATTCCCCTTGCCGAAGGAAGCGTAGTACTTCATGTCGGGAATAACGTGATTGTCGATCAGCGTTTTATAGAGCTGGAAAAACTCCACCCATTGCGCATCGCTATAGGTAAACTTTTTGCTCTGCTCATCGATGGCTGGCATGTTGTATTTCTGCACCATATAAGAGTTGAGCAACGCCAGCACGCCGAGGCTTTCCGGGGCCACCGGATAGTATTGTTTGCCGAGCTTAGTCTCAAAGGTTTTCCCGGCCTGCATCAACTCATCCCAGTTTTGCGGATAGCTTAATCCCGCTTTTTTCCACGTCTGATCGTTGTAGTAGAAGATTCGCGCGGTCATGGCAACGGGGATACCGTTTAACTTGCCCTTCACCGTCACCGGTTGAAGATCTTTGGCGGTGAACTGTTCCAGGCCGATTTCGTCTTTCACTTTATTGAGATCGTAAAAACCGTTGCCGTCTTTCGAGAACAGCGTCAGCCAGTTCCAGTTGGTTTGCATGACGTCAGGCTCTGTACCTCCCGCCAGCTGCGTGGTAAGACGCGAAGTATGTCCGTCCCAGCCGGTATATTCCGCTTTGACGTTGATATCCGGGTTTTGTTGATGGAAGGCTTCCAGCGCTTTCAAGGTCACCTGATGACGACTGTTGCCGCCCCACCAGGACATACGCAGGTCGATGGTTTCCGCGGCCAGCGCGGAGGCAGTACAGGCAGACAGCAATAACGGGAGAGCAATACGGAATGACTTTTTAGGCATTTTTTTATTATTCCCGGAGGCAAATTGGAAAAGTAGAGATAGGCCGGATAAGGCGTTTACGCCGCCATCCGGCCCCGTGGCGAACGGCTAGTAAGCCGCCACCTCCCGCGCCATTTCGCGCGTGTACTGGCGGCTGGCGTTCACCAACATCTGGGTATACGGCGTTTTGGCCTCGCCGTTCACCAGCGCGTCAACGCTAAGCGTTTCGAGAATTTTGCCGTACTGCATCACCGCCACCTTCTGGCAGAGATGGGCAATCACGCCCAGATCGTGGGTCACCATCAGGTAGGTCAGGTTCGACTCTTTTTGCAGCTCCGCCAACAGGTTGAGGATTTCCGCCTGCACCGAGACGTCCAGCGCCGAGGTGGGTTCATCGAGCAGCAGCACCTGCGGCTCAAGGATCAGCGCGCGAGCAATCGCCACGCGCTGACGCTGGCCGCCGGAGAGCTGGTGCGGATAGCGGTCGCGAAACGCGCGATTCAGCCCCACGCGATCCAGCAGCGTGTTGATGCGCCGGTCACGCTCGCTGATACCGTGGATTTGCAGCGGCTCTTCCAGAATATCACCAATGGTATGGCGCGGATGCAGAGAGCCGTAAGGATCCTGAAACACCATCTGCACCTTACGGCAGCGTTCGCGGCTGATGTTGTGATCCAGCCGCTGGCCGTTGATCGCCAGCTCGCCCTGCCAGTGGTTAAACAGCCCGGCCAGGCACTTCAGCACCGTGGTTTTGCCGGAACCGGACTCCCCCACCAGGCCGTAAATCTCGCCCGGCTGGACGTGGAAATTGACGTCATACAACACCTGGTTGCGCTTCTCGCCTTCACCAAACACCAGGTTCAGATTTTTCACTTCAATCATGATGCGCTCCTTAATCCGTCAGCCAGCAGGCCTGACGCTGTAGCACCGGCAGTACCGGGCGACGATGCTGCATATCCGGCAGCGCGCTGATTAGGCCCTGCGTGTACGGATGCTTCGCATTGTCGAGATCGCAGGCAGCGATGGACTCCACCACCCGCCCGGCGTACATCACCAGCACTCGATCGCAGAAGCTGCGCACCAGGTTGATGTCGTGGCTGATAAAAATCAGCCCCAGACCGCGCGACTTCACCAGATCGTCGAGCAGCCCCAGCACCTGCAAACGTACGGAGACGTCCAGCGCCGAGGTGGGCTCATCGGCAATCACCAGCTCCGGGTCGGTAATCAGCATCATCGCAATCATGATGCGCTGCCCCTGGCCGCCGGAGATTTCATGCGGATAGAGGTTATAAACGCGCTGCGGGTCGCGGATGCGCACCACGTCGAGCATCTCCAACGCTTTGGCTTTCGCTTCCGCCTTATGCCCTGGATGGTGCGTTAGCCAGGCTTCGGCAATCTGATCGCCCACACGCACCACCGGGTTCAGCGAGTATTTCGGGTCCTGCATAATCATCGAAATCCGTTTGCCGCGAATGGCGCGCATCTGCGCTTCGCTGGCGTTAAGCAGATCGATATCGCCAAACTGCATCCGGCTGGCGTCAATGCGCGCCTTTTTCGGGTGCAGATGCAACAGCGCGCGCCCGACGGTCGATTTTCCCGAACCGGATTCACCGACAATCGCCAGTTTTTCACGCCCCAACTGGAAGGAGACACCGCGCACCGCATGGGTGACCGCGCTGCCGTTGACAAAGTCGACGCACAGGTCGCGCACGTCGAGCAGCGGTGCAGCGTTATTCGCTGCGAGGATCGAGGATGTCACGTAGGCCATCTCCTAAGAAGTTGAACGCTAAGCTGTTGATCAGAATCGCCAGCCCCGGAATCGTCACCACCCACCAGCACTCCATCATGTAGGTACGGCCACTGGAGATCATCGCTCCCCACTCCGGCTCCGGCGGCTGTGCGCCGAGGCCGAGGAAGCCGAGACCAGCGGCGGTCAGAATGATCCCCGCCATGTTCATGGTGATACGAATAATCACCGACGGCAGGCACAGCGGCACAATATGGCGCCACAGCACGCGGGCCGGAGAGGCCCCCTGCAAGCGCACGGCGGAGATAAAATCCGCCTGGCGCAGCGACAGCGTTTCGGCGCGCGCCAGACGCGCAATCGGCGGCCAGGCGGTAAGCGTAATGGCGATTACCACGTGCTCCAGCCCTGGGCCTAAGGCGGCGACGAACGCCAGCGCCAGCACCAGGCTTGGGAAGGAGATAAAGATGTCGGTAACGCGCATCAGCACCATGTCTACCTTGCCGCCGAAGTAGCCCGCGCAGACGCCGAGCAGCAGCCCCAGCGGGCCGACAGTCACCGACACCAGCAGCACGATGTACAGCGTGATGCGCGAACCGTAGACCAGACGACTAAAGATATCGCGGCCAAACTCGTCGGTGCCAAACCAGTGCTGGGCGTTCGGCGCGGTAAGCGCGTTGCTTAAGTCCTGCACCAGCGGGTTATACGGGGCAATCAGCGGCGCGAAAATCGCCACCACCAGCAGCAGGAAAATAATCCCGCCGCCAATCGCCGTTAACGGGTTACGCGCCATCTTGCCGATAAACCCACCGGCGCGGACCAGCGCACGTTGCAAACGCTGGCGGCCTTCGCCAGCGCCGCCGCGCAAAGACGTATCCAGAGAAACCGTCATGATTTTGTCCTCGGATCGAAGAATTGATACAGCATGTCGGACAGCAGGTTGAGCATCACGAAGATCACCCCAACCAACAGCACGCAGCCCATCACCGCATTCATATCGCCCAGCAGCAGGCTGCCGGTGAGATAGGAGCCAAAGCCCGGCCAGGAGAAGACGGTTTCAATCAGTACCGCCCCCTCCAGCAGCGAACCGTAGGCCAGCGCCACCACCGTCAGCAGCTGCACGAGGATGTTGCGAAACGCGTGATTCCAGATCACCTGACGTTCGGTTAACCCTTTCACGCGGGCAGTGATGATGAACTCCTGCGACAGCTGCGCCAGCATAAAGCTGCGGGTCATACGGCTGATATAGGCCAGCGAGTGGAAGCCCAGCAGCGCGGCAGGCAGAATCAGGTGATTAATGGCATTCCAGAACACCTCACTGTTCCCTGCCAGCAGCGCATCCACGGTCATCAGCCCGGTACGGCGCGGCACGATGCCGTCCAGCCCCAGGTCAACGCGCCCGGCGCCGCCGACCCAGCCAAGCCAGGCGTAAAACACCAGCAGACCCATCATCCCCACCCAGAAAATCGGCGTGGAGTAACCGGCGAGGCTGATAATGCGCACCACGTAATCGGAGATGCTGTTACGACGCGCGGCCGCCAGCACGCCCAGCGGAATGCCGAGGCCCGCGCCGACAATAATCGCCATCGTCGCCAGTTCCATGGTCGCCGGGAAGACGCGAATAATATCGTCGGTCACCGGTTTACCGGTCAGCAGCGCGTTACCGAGGTCGCCGTGCAGCAGGTTGACGAAATAAATACCAAACTGGGTCATCAGCGACTGGTCAAAGCCCAGCTGGTGATAGACCTGCTGGTAGGTGCTCTGGTCGGCATCCGGGCCGACAATCGCCAGCACCGGGTCGATGGGCATCACGCGGCCAATGAAAAAGGTCAGCAGCAGCAGGCCAAACAGCGTAATCGCCACCTGCATCAACCGTTTTGAAAAGCGCCGGGTCCGGGAGCCGGGCGCGAGAATTGCCGTACTCATCCTTTATCTCCTTCGCTTACTTTGTAGACGTCACGCAAGAACGTGGTCGCCGACGGGTGGGGTTTGTAGTCTTTCACTTCGTTGCGCACCACCACCGAGTCCACCATCTGCGAGACGGGAATCATCGCCGGGATCAGCGCATCGAAGCGGGTTTGAATGGCCTGGTAATCGGCAATTTGTTTCTGCGGGTTACGTTCCAGCAGCGCACCGTCGATCATCTCGTTGAGCTGCTTGTCGTAAAAGCCGGTACGCCAGCCCTGGAAGTTGGTGAGTCGCGCTTCATCGCTGTTGTCCGGGTTATAGACCAGCGCACGCAGGCTGGAGTGCGGATGCGGCTCCATGCCGCTGCCGCCGCGCCCGACCAGCATGTCGAACTTACGCTCGCGCATCGCGCCGTAAATCTGGTTGCCGGTGCCGGTAATGATTTTGGCGTTGATGCCCGCCTGCATCAGCGTCGACTGAACGGCAATGGCGATATTGAGGAACGGCTGGTCCGAGAGCACGCGCAGCGTGGTATCAAAACCGTCCGGATAGCCCGCTTCCGCCAGCAGCTTTTTCGCCTTCGCTAAGTCAAAGCTGTAGCCAGGATCCGGCAGCGTTGACGGCATACCCGCCTTGATTGGCCGCTGGTGCAGTACGCCGTAGCCCGGCATCAGCGCTTTGTTAATCCCCTGATAATCAATCAGGTAGCGTACCGCTTCACGCACCTTCGGATTGGCGAAGTGCGCCTCTTTCATGCTCATCGCCACGTAGTACATGGTGCCGCGTTGCACCGCGTCGACGGTAAGCTGCGGGTCTTTGCGCAGGGCGTTGATGTCCGATACCGCCATGTTGTTGGCAATATCAAGGTCGCCTTTTTCAATCATCAGGCGCAGGGTCTGCGACTCCTGGAAGTGGCGCAGCACCACGCGGCTCATCTTCGGCTCGCCGCGCCAGTAGTCCGGGTTACGCTTCATGCGCAGCACATCTTTGGCCTGCCAGGTCTCCAGCATAAACGGCCCGGAACCGGCTTCGTGCGTGGTCAGCCACTTGTTGCCCCAGTCGTTATCCTGTTCATGGCTCTGCACGGTTTTACTGTCGAGCACGCCGAGGTTACCGAGCGCGCCGAGTGAGTAAATCACCAACTGCGGATCGTTCGGCTTCGGCAGGACGATCTGCACGGTATAGTCGTCCAGTGCGGTCACCTGCTTATCGACATTCTTTTTGCTGAAGCCGTAAGACTTCCACACCGATGCCTGCGCGAGGTTAAGGTGCAGAATACGGCGCATCGACCACACCACGTCGGCGGCGGTCAGCGGGTTACCGGAGTGAAACTTAACGTTGTTTTGCAGATGGAAGGTCAGCGTTTTGCCATCCGGGCTGATGTCCCAGGATTTGGCCAGTGCCGGTTTGACGTTGGTCAGCTGTTCAGGGTCCAGTTCAACCAGCGAATCATAGAGGTTGACCACGATACCCACCACTTCATTACCGGTCATCGCGGCCGGGTCGAGGGTCAGCAGGTTGTTCATGTTCATGCCGATAATGAGCTGATCCGGCGGCGTTTTCGCCAACGCCGCCCCGCTCCCCATCGTCATGGTGAGCGCGAGCAAACACGCTCCCAGTAAGGAGGATTTTTTCATCTATCTATCGCCTGTAGGGTACGACAGGCTACGAATCCGTACGCGCCTGTCTTGTCTTTGTTATGTGTCAGTCGTGGCTGACGGTATTGGCTTCGATATATGCAAAGTTAATGTCTTCGCCCAGTCCAGGGCGCTGAGACAGGTGAACAAAGCCATCCGCGTCCATTGGGTCGATGATGCTGTTCAGGTAGGCCGCCGGCTGGTCGTAGTCGAGGAACGGATGCAGCAGACCGCGCTCATACCAGCGACAGTTGCGGATCGCCCCGACCACCGCCAGGCTCGCCGCGCCGTTGCCGTGCACTTCGCAGTCCATGCCGAAGGATTCCGCCAGCGCCGCCACCTTCATCGTTGGCGTAATGCCGCCCACGCCGTTAGCGCCCGCGCGCAGAATGTCGCACGCGCCCGCTTTCACCCAATCCGCACGGCTGTGGTGCTTACCGCCAAAGCTTTCCGGCCCGATAATCGGGATAGAGAGGTTTTCCGCCAGCCACGCGTAGGACGACATGCTGTCCTCTTCCATCGGTTCTTCAAACCACGCGAAGTTGAGTTTTTCCAGCTCCTTACCTATCCACAGCGCTTCGGTACGGCTGTACCAGTGGTAGCCGTCGATCATCAGGTCGATATCCGGCCCCACCGCCTCACGCACCGCGGCGCAGGCTTTGATATCCATTTTCGGGTTCGGGGCGAAGGAGACCGGCGGCATCCAGGTGTGCAGCTTGATAGCCTTATAGCCGCGCGCCACCAGGGTTTCGGCAAAGGCCGCGTACTCTTCCGGCGTGGACAGGCCACCTTCTAAATCGTCGCCGCACATGGTGCTGCCGTAGGCCGGCACTTTGTCACGATAGCCGCCGAGCAGTTTGTAGACCGGCATATTGAGCTTACGCCCAATCAGGTCCCACAATGCTTGTTCCACGAAAGACAACGCGCGTTCGGTCAGCTGATGCGCGCTGCCGCGCTGCCAGTGCACCAGGTCCTGCCAGATGCGTTCGCGGTCGAACGGATCCTGGCCAACCAGCACTTTACGGAAAAAGGTATTTACCACGAACGGGCGTACGATTTCCGGCGGTGCAAACGAATAGCCCTTGCTGCCATCGTCCGCGGTAATCGTCAGCATCGCCATTTTGGCCATGCTTTCTGGCCCCGGATGGGAGTGCCCGGCGCTATCGGAGACGCGGCGGGTGGGATGCTGGAAAACGGTGACATTTACAGATTCAATTTTCATTATGTGTCCTTAGTACAACATTCGACATGGCGCTTAACGCGCCACAATCCTGTGTCCAACACTGATCCGATAAAACGGTTTTAGGGAATTGAAAAGGCGTTTCATGACTAATCTAAGCACAAAATAACAGCGCTTCCACGGACAAATAGCGCTAACAATCGACTGTTTTTTGGGCATGCGCACAAGGAGGCGTGATGTTTTTCACAAAAGGATAACGAAGTGTGAAGGGGATCGGCCTCCTCACCGTGGCGGGCGAGGAGGCAAACTTTTAGGCGAAGGTAATCTTGCTATCGAGGTAAACGTCCTGCACGGCGTTGATCAACTGCACGCCGTCGGCCATGGATTTTTTGAACGCTTTACGCCCCAGAATCAGCCCCATGCCGCCAGCGCGTTTGTTGATAACCGCCGTCCGCACCGCGTCGGACAGGTCGGTCTCACCGCCCGCCGCGCCGCCGGAGTTAATAAGCCCCGCGCGGCCCATATAGCAGTTCGCCAGCTGATAACGCACCAGGTCAATCGGGTTGTCGGTGGTCAATTTGCTGTATACACGATCGTCGGTATAGCCAAAGTTCACCGCTTTATAGCCGCCGTTATTTTCGGCCATTTTTTGTTTGACGATATCCGCGCCGATGGTCGCCGCCAGATGGTTGGCCTGCCCGGTCAGGTCCGCAGAGACGTGATAGTCAACGCCGTCTTTCTTAAACGCAGGGTTGCGCAGGTAGGCCCACAGCACCGTCACCATCCCCAGCTCATGCGCGCGCTCGAAAGCGGCAGAGATCTCCTCAATCTGGCGGCGAGACTCTTCTGAACCAAAATAGATGGTCGCCCCTACAGCCACCGCGCCAAGGTTGAAAGCCTGCTCAACGCTGGCGTACAGCGTTTGATCGAAAGTATTCGGATAGCTCAGCGTTTCATTGTGGTTGAGCTTCACGAGGAACGGTATGCGGTGCGCGTAGCGGCGCGAAACCGACGCCAGCACGCCGTAGGTTGAGGCCACGCAGTTACAGCCCGCCTCAATGGCCAGTTCGACGATGTTTTTCGGATCAAAATAGAGCGGGTTGGCGGCAAACGAGGCCCCGGCCGAATGCTCAACGCCCTGATCGACCGGCAGAATCGACAGGTAGCCCGTACCGGCTAAACGCCCGGTGTTGTAGAGCGTCTGCATGTTTCGCAGCACCGCAGGCGGGCGGTTGTTATCCACCATCACCCGGTCAACGTAGTCGTGGCCAGGCAGATAGAGCTGGTCGGCTGGAATGGTCATACAACGATGCTGTAAAAGGCTGTCGGCGTCTTTGCCAAGCAACTGCGCAATATCAGTCATAGCTATGCTCCCGTAAGCGCCGACATCATGTCGGCTGGATGTCCTGCTCGAGTTTTTTGAGCAGGATAAGCCTGGTACCGGGGGCGTAGAATGTCCAACTTTTGTCGGTTTTAACGCACAAGCTGCTGGCACGCAGACGGGACATTCTGCGGCCATCGTACGGTGGATGCTGGCCACATTAAAATTGACTCACGAAGTAAACTGCCTCCTCGGAAGTGATTTAGCACCGATCACACTTTTTCTTTTTGTCGTTTTTATTACGACAGACGCCCTCCCCCTCCGCTCGATAAGCTCCGATCGCCTGCTCCTATAAAAAACATAATCATTCTTACTCTTTGGCGGGAAATATTGTATGGCAGAAAAACAAACACACATTAGCGAGTCATCCGCTGAAAATAGCGGTTACAGCCTCAGCCGCCTGGATATTATTCTGGGTTTAATCTGTGCCATTTTTTTTATTGATACCGTCGCCCCCATTGCGGCGATGGGCGTTTCCGCGATTTCCTGGATGGTGATCATTGGCGTCGTTTTCTTCTTTCCCGGCTGTCTGGTCGTGGCAGAACAAGGCGCAGCCTACCCAGAAAATGGTGGTCTTTATGCCTGGATAAAACGCGCCTACGGTACGCTGTGGGGCGCACGTATCGCCTGGATGTACTGGTGCGGTAATGCGCTGTGGATCTCTTCAGCCATGACCGTCATCGTCAACGTTTTTTGCCAACTTTTTGCTATTGAAATAGGTCTGGTGGGTAAAGCCGCGCTCAACATCATTCTGGTCTGGGCCATTACCGCACTCGCGCTGCGTCCGATGCGCAACTCGACATTTATTATCAACTTCGCCTCTTCGGTAAAAATTCTGATGGCTCTGGGATTAATACTCAGCGGCGTAATCTGGTTATACCGTGGGCATGCCCCCGCCAATACCTTTAGCTGGGAGGTTATCCGTCCAACCTATGGCCAGGCGATGATCTTTATTCCAGCCCTGATTTATAATTTTCTGGGTTTTGAGACGATGTCCGCAGCGGCCGCATCAATGCGGAACCCCAAAAAGGACATCCCAATTGCCTCACTCAGTAACGTTATCCTGGTTATTGGCCTGAATATTATTGCCGTCAGCGGTGTGTTACTGATTATTCCGAGCGATAAGGTCGATATTATCGGCGGAATTATCTCATGCTTCCGTCTCGGTTTCGGCGATGGCATCATCGGCACCCTCATTGTCTATATCATCGGCTTACTGTATCTGGCCGCACTGTGCTCACAATCATTAATGTGGATGCTGGCGACCTGCCGCATGGCGCAGGCCACCGCTCAGGCGCATGAATTACCGGCGGCGCTGGCAAAATCACATCCACGACACGACAGCCCTGCGGGCGCCTTAATTGCTGGCGCAGTGATTACTACGATCATGACAATCGTCAGCACAGCGCTTTCTGGCTCTGCTGAGGAGATGTTCTGGTCAATATTCTCATCCACCACAATTTTGTTACTCATCCCCTATTTCGTTAATTTCCAGGCTTTCCTTAAATTGCGTAAATACGATACCACGACCCATCGACCTTATATCTTTCCAGCACCCAACTGGGTTGTTACCGCGCTTATGAGACTCGCGCAAATAATTTTATTCCTCACCGCCTTCTTTCTTATTTGGGTACCAGGTCAGCCGTTTAAAGCAGCCAACGCCGGATTTATTGCCATCGGCGTCATGCTGACATTGGGTGTCGGTGAATTCTTTATCAGACGCAGCCTCAAACAGGCCCAGACTCCCTCACCGTCGCTTCCCCTTCCTTCTCCGGTCAATAACAAGGATTAATTTATGAACGCAGAGATCGTATTTACGAATGGATTTATCTGGACCGCTGATAGCCAAAATCCCGTGGCTCAAGCGTTCGCCTTGGCCAAGGATAAAATCATCGCTATCGGCACACATCACGATATCGCGCACTGTATTCATCCCGATACCTTGATTTGTGATTTAGAAGGGCGGTTTGTGATGCCGGGTTTTATCGACGGTCACTGCCACTACTCAATAAGCGCCGATGATGTCTGCGGCGTCAATCTGCAAGGAATGAACACGCCAGAAGCCTATATTGCCGCCATTCAAAACAAGATTCAGTCACGGCCAGAGGCCCGTTTTATTCGCGGCGGTGGTTTTCTGGAAGCCACATTCCCCGATAGCGGTCCAGACAAAGCGCTACTGGATAACCTGTCGCGGGATATTCCCATCGTCATTGCATCGGAAACGTACCATTCCATATGGGTGAATTCAAAAGCGCTCGAAATGGCGGGCATTACCGCACAAACACCCGACCCGCAGAATGGCAGAATTGAGCGCGACACGCAGGGTGAACCCAGCGGTTGCCTACGCGAAACGGCGCAGGCATTGGTACTGGATCGACTGCCTGACTGGTCTAAGGACGATTACAAGGAGGCCATTTTGCGCTTTCAGACCCTCGCGCACAGCCTTGGGATCACCGGCGCATACGACCCCTGGCTGGATATTCGCGGCCAGAATGCCATCGCGGCGTTGACTGAACTGGATAATGAGCAACTGCTCAACATGAATCTACGCGGTGCCCTGTTGGTTTCACCTGAGAAAGGGCAAGCACAGTTTCCGGCACTGCACGAGCAACTGACCGCATTGAAACGCGAGAGCCGCCGCTTTCAGGTTTCCGCCGCGAAATTCTTCGCCGATGGGATCTTCGAAACCAAAACGGCGCTGATGCTGCAACCTTACACCGCGGCCGCCGGGAAAGGCGACGCTTACTATGGCGAGCAAAACTGGCAGACTAGCGAACTGCAGGCAATGTTTGTTGCGATCGATAAAGCCCATTGGCAGATTCATATTCACTGTATCGCTGACGGTGCCGTCCGTCAGGCGCTAGATGCATTTGATTATATGCAACGTATCAACGGCGTGCGCGACGCTCGCCACTGTATTGCCCATGCGACGGCCTGCGATCCCAACGATATCCCTCGCTTTAAAGCGTTAGACATTACCGTCATGCTGAACAGCTTCTGGGCCGCGCGGGATAAAACCTGGCTGATGATTGCCGACTGGATTGGCAAGGACCGGGCAGAGCGCTATCTGTATCCCATAGAAAGCTTTTTCAAGGCGGGCGTCAGGGTGACCAATGCCAGTGATTATCCCGTCACGGCATGGCCAAACCCGCTCGTCGGCATCGAAACGGCGGTGACCCGAATTCCGGCGGATAACTATCATCCCTGGGTGTTTGATTATGACGCGCCAATACACCATCAAGTTCCCTGGCCAGAAGAGCGCGCCACCGTCGAGGAGATGCTCGAAGCCTGCACGGTACAGCAAGCGCGGGCCAATTTTATGGAGCAAACGACAGGCTCGCTTCAGGTGGGATACAAGGCGGACTTTATTATTCTTGACGCTAATTTGCTGCACATCGCCCCCGACAAAATAGGCTCGACAAGGGTATTGCAGACCTGGTTTGAGGGGCAGTTGGTATACAGCGCGACAGAGTCGCAAGCCGAACTGCTGTTCAGGGCAGCCAGTCAGCAATAGCCCTGTGCGGCCCTTCTTCTTTGCGAGAAGGGTCGCGCTTTTTTATTGACGCTCTCGCTATGGTATTACGCAACGCGTCACGTTGCAGGAGTCATGATGCAGGTTGCCATCACTGATGTTCAACATATTATCAATGAGTTAGGTAGTGGTCGCTTCCCCTGGCAACTGCATAACTGGCTTAATCAACATGCCATGCTGCCAGGTATTTATCACAGCGTGGCCATGCTGTTTGACCGGGAATCTACGGCGTCGCGCCAGCCGCGTCATATCTGTCAGGCTAAAAATTTGTTTGCCGCCAGCATCATTGAACCGGAGATTGTTTCTCAGGCATTGGATCTGTATACCCGACAGGAAGAATGGCGACATGATGAGCTGATCGCTCGTATCGAACGCAACCCAATGGATGGCATGCGGATTGAACGGATTCCGCCCCCCTCAGACAACCGTTCAGGCACAAGCTCATATCAACGACTCTATATTCATAGCCAGTTGGGCATTGAGTACGCCATCACGCTAACCGACGATCGCCATGTTTATACCTATTCGATCTTTCAAAAGCGCGACGAGCGCCCCTTTAACTCACTGGAAGTGCAGCGTTTATTCGATTTTGGGCCGTTTGTCCTCACCCTGCTGAACAAGCACGCGCAATTGTGTCAGCAACCGTTATCCACGGTTCTGACACCCCAGCAGGCATTTACCCACAAGTTGATAAGTAGTGGCATCAGGCTATCAACGCGAGAGTACAATACCTGCATAAGCGTGCTGAGCGGCAATACGATTGCACAGATTTCGAGCCAGATGAATGTAAAGGAAACCTCGGTTAGAACCTATCTTGGGCGGGCGCTGATAAAGCTCAATTTGCCCGACAAACAGGCGCTGTATCAGTGGTGTTTCGCTACGAACATTAGCAGCGTGACGGAATGGGCGCCACGTGCATCCAGCCGATAAAACGTTGCCGTCTCGCTTCCCTCTCGGCCAGCCAGCCCACGGCACGATACGGTGGACGGGCAGCCTCACACCTTGAGCAAATTTACCACCATTCGTGGAAATGGTGCACTGGGCCAATCCCCTCGCCCACTTCCAGCGTATCGGCCTGCGCCAGCGCTTTCGACAGCCAGGCTTTCGCCACCGGCACCGTTTCCTGCCAGCTGGCGTGACGTGGCCGTAACGCCGCCAGCGCCGCCGACAGCGTACAGCCGGTGCCATGGGTGTTTTTGGTCACCACCCGCGGCGCGGTAAACCGCGTTTCACCGTCGGCGGTAAATAGCCAGTCAGGGCTTTCGGCGTCATCCAGATGACCGCCTTTCATCAGCACCGCCTCACAGCCCAGCGCTCGCAGCGCGCGCCCTTGTTCCAGCATCTCACGTTCGCTGCGGGCATGCGGCGCGTCAAGCAGCGCCGCCGCCTCCGGCAGGTTTGGCGTAATCAACGACACCTGCGGCAGCAGACGCTGACGCAGCGTCGTCACCGCAGATCCGGACAGCAGCGGGTCGCCACTTTTCGCCAGCATTACCGTGTCGAGCACCACGTTCTGAATGCGATAACGCGCCAGCCGCTCGGCTACGGCTTCAACAATATCGGTCTCGGCCAGCATGCCGATTTTGGTGGTATCAATGCGCACGTCGCTGAACACCGAGTCCAGCTGCGCGGCGACAAAATCGGGTTCAATGCGATATACCGATTGCACTCCGCGGGTGTTTTGCGCCACCAGCGCGGTCATCACCGAACAACCGTAGGCGCCCAGCGCGGAGAAGGTTTTCAGGTCTGCCTGAACGCCTGCGCCACCGCTAGGGTCGGTACCGGCGATGGTCAAAGCATTAATGCGCTTCATGCCGCCACCTCCGCATTCATCGCGTACAGCGCATCAAGGAAGGCTGGGACAAAGCTCCCCGGCCCGCGCCCCTCGGCGGCCTTCTGTCCGGCGAATTTCATCAGCGCGCAGGCGCCCGCTACATTTTCCAGACGGCTTCCCGGCAGCGCGCAGCAGGCCGCCACCACCGCCGACAGCGCGCAACCCGTGCCAACCACCCGCGTCATCAGAGGGTCTCCGCCCTGCACCGCCAGCGTTTGCTGGCCATCGGTGATGTAATCCACTTCTCCCGTCACCGCCACAATCGCGCCGCTTTCTCGCGCCAGCTTCTGTGCCGCTGGCAGCGCCGTCGCGGCCGTATCGGTGGTATCCACGCCGCGCCCGCCGTGGCTCTCGCCCGCCAGCGCCAGAATTTCAGAGGCATTTCCACGAATCGCCGCAGGCTGTAATTGCAGTAAGCCGCGGCAGAATTCACTGCGCAGCGTCAGTGCGCCAACGGCAACCGGATCGAGCGTCCAGGGCGTCTTCGCCGCATTCGCGCTTTCCACCGCCGCACGCATCGCCTGCGCACGCGGCTGGGTTAAAGTGCCGACGTTTATCAGGACCGCACTGGCTATGGCGGAAAACTGCGCGGCTTCACCGGCATCAATCACCATCGCGGGCGAGGCGCCAAGGGCTAACAATACGTTGGCGGTGAAAGTCTGCACGACATCGTTGGTCATACAGTGAACAAGAGGGGCATGCTGGTGAAGAAGATGGGCAGTGCGCGCGGATTGCGCGGGGTTTAGCAGGTCAACGTGCATGGTTTGCTCCTGCCATAACGCGAAGAAGCAATGACCTGGCGGTCTCTGACTTCCCTACGCTGGCATTATCCAGATCAGGTGGTACGGGTATTTCTCAGCCTTCACCAGGAAGGGCACCCCGAGTCGTTTAGCGGCGTGGCCGCTTTTTTGCAAGCGTAAGGGAAGTTTCTCGCTTAAGCAAGCCTCTTCCGCCGCGAGAAATCACGCTATAAACAGCAAGGTTATATCTAATAGTCGTTAAACTTTAATTAACACGCTCACGACAGGTAAAAAAAAGATAGCCATGACTTTCTTTCATACGAAACGAAAAACCAGATAGCCATAATTAAACC
>NZ_JANEWH010000320.1:0-623 GCF_028069715.1 Kluyvera sp. Awk 3
TAATAGCTCACTGGTCGAGTCGGCCTGCGCGGAAGATGTAACGGGGCTAAACTGTGCACCGAAGCTGCGGCAGCGACATTTAGGTGTTGTTGGGTAGGGGAGCGTTCTGTAAGCCTGCGAAGGTGTCCTGTGAGGGATGCTGGAGGTATCAGAAGTGCGAATGCTGACATAAGTAACGATAATGCGGGTGAAAAACCCGCACGCCGGAAGACCAAGGGTTCCTGTCCAACGTTAATCGGGGCAGGGTGAGTCGACCCCTAAGGCGAGGCCGAAAGGCGTAGTCGATGGGAAACAGGTTAATATTCCTGTACTTGGTGTTACTGCGAAGGGGGGACGGAGAAGGCTATGTTAGCCGGGCGACGGTTGTCCCGGTTTAAGCATGTAGGCGGGTGTTTTAGGTAAATCCGGAACGCTACTAACGCTGAGGTGTGATGACGAGGCACTACGGTGCTGAAGTAACAAATGCCCTGCTTCCAGGAAAAGCCTCTAAGCATCAGGTAACATCAAATCGTACCCCAAACCGACACAGGTGGTCAGGTAGAGAATACCAAGGCGCTTGAGAGAACTCGGGTGAAGGAACTAGGCAAAATGGTGCCGTAACTTCGGGAGAAGGCACGCTGATA
>NZ_JANEWH010000321.1:0-617 GCF_028069715.1 Kluyvera sp. Awk 3
TTATAATCCCCTGATATTCATCAGGCGTTGAGGTAATGAAGCAATCAATAGCCTCCTGTTTATTTAACTCTGCCGCGAATCTACTTTGATTAATTCCATTCTGTAGATAAATGAAGTGCTTACCCAAAAGCATCTTAGGTCCCAATAAATTTGTAACATAACTTTCAGCATGAGAACTAATAACCTTACTACACATCTTCAGAATATCTTTATGCTTATTGCATCCAAATGGTATTAAATTAAAGCCATCCTTTTCTAAACGACCCCAGTCTGGTGACTCTTCGTTCAACACAAAAAAGATATTTTTATCTGATGTTTTTTCCCTTACATAACGATAAAGATATTCTGCGTTATTGCCTGCTCGCATTTCACTATCAATGAATACCCATATGTCATCACAATCATTCTTAACCGAATATTCAGGTATTAATCCATCGAAATAATTATAAATTACTCGACCAGAAATGCTCCTGCTAGATTGTTTTCCGCCTAAACTCACAAATGTATCGGCATTAATAAAACCAACACTAATTGATTCATCTACAGACAATTTATGCCATTCTCTCTTCTCCGTTACAAAATGGTGACCAAGAAAATGATGGCATATACCTTTAGTA
>NZ_JANEWH010000322.1:0-616 GCF_028069715.1 Kluyvera sp. Awk 3
GCAATAAGATCTCTGCATCGACACAAGGAGATTTAATTATGAGCAACTTTGATAAACATGACTTGAGCGGCTTCGTGGGTAAACATCTGGTCTATACCTATGACAACGGCTGGAACTACGAAATTTATGTGAAAAACGACAACACTCTGGATTACCGTATCCACAGCGGTATCGTGGCGAATCGTTGGGTCAAAGACCAGCAGGCCTACATCGTCCGTGTGGGTGAGAGCGTATATAAAATTTCCTGGACCGAACCGACCGGTACCGATGTCAGCCTGATTGTGAACCTCGGCGACAAACTGTTCCATGGCACCATTTTCTTCCCACGTTGGGTCATCAACAATCCGGAAAAAACCGTCTGCTTCCAGAACGATCACATCCCGCTGATGAATTCGTATCGTGATGCGGGCCCAGCGTATCCGACTGAGGTGATTGATGAATTCGCTACCATTACCTTCGTTCGCGACTGTGGGGCGAATAACGATAGCGTGATTGATTGTGCTGCCAGTGAATTACCGAAAGATTTCCCGGCGAATTTACGCTAAGTATTAATACTGTCCTGAATATTCTTTATTACACTAATATTCAACGAAGGTTAATTTATTCTGATTATAAA
>NZ_JANEWH010000323.1:0-611 GCF_028069715.1 Kluyvera sp. Awk 3
GGTTATTAACCACAACGCCTTCCTCCTCGCTGAAAGTACTTTACAACCCGAAGGCCTTCTTCATACACGCGGCATGGCTGCATCAGGCTTGCGCCCATTGTGCAATATTCCCCACTGCTGCCTCCCGTAGGAGTCTGGACCGTGTCTCAGTTCCAGTGTGGCTGGTCATCCTCTCAGACCAGCTAGGGATCGTCGCCTAGGTGAGCCGTTACCCCACCTACTAGCTAATCCCATCTGGGCACATCCGATGGTGTGAGGCCCGAAGGTCCCCCACTTTGGTCTTGCGACGTTATGCGGTATTAGCTACCGTTTCCAGTAGTTATCCCCCTCCATCGGGCAGTTTCCCAGACATTACTCACCCGTCCGCCACTCGTCACCCGAGAGCAAGCTCTCTGTGCTACCGTTCGACTTGCATGTGTTAGGCCTGCCGCCAGCGTTCAATCTGAGCCATGATCAAACTCTTCAATTTAAGTTTGATGCTCGTGAATTAAACTTCGTAATGAATTACGTGTTCACTCAGAGACTTGGTATTCATTTTTCGTCTTGCGACGTTAAGAATCCGTATCTTCGAGTGCCCACACAGATTGTCTGATAAATTGTTAAAGAGCAGT
>NZ_JANEWH010000325.1:0-584 GCF_028069715.1 Kluyvera sp. Awk 3
TCCTATAGCGTAACCAAGGCCAACAGGAACCGCATTACCGAGTTGCTTGTATTGGTCTAACAGTTTTCCTTCTATAACCCAATTATCAGGGAACTGCTGAAGTTTTTTATATTCCTCAATGGATAAGGGTCTTAACTCCTCCGGATGAGCCAGATCAGTTGCAGGCATAGCAGGATGCGTAACCAAAGTAGGTGAAGGTCTGTCCCATGCTAGACGGCGTAAAAATCCGGTTTTTCCACCACCAGAAAAAAATGACTTACCTAAAGCTTCCATTTGTAACTCAACTGGCAAATTCTTCCAATACTCACCCGGCCCAAGCAATCTATAATATTTTTTCCGTTTTTCAGGAAATTCAAGATGAGTATGATTAACACCATCTAGTTCAGCCACAGTTTCTGAAAATGTTTTCCACAAGGGTAAATTAAAGCTTCCCGTTTGAGAATGGGTAGGTTCAAGGTATGGAATTTTTCTTCCATCTCGGGAACACATCATTACAACACGTTCACGAGTTTGAGGCACACCAAAATTTGCCGAATTATAAAGCTCAAATGAACAACTATACCCGTTAGCCTTTATCATCCTAT
>NZ_JANEWH010000326.1:0-582 GCF_028069715.1 Kluyvera sp. Awk 3
ATCCGGGTTGCGGACAGTGTCTGGTGGGTAGTTTGACTGGGGCGGTCTCCTCCTAAAGAGTAACGGAGGAGCACGAAGGTTAGCTAATCCTGGTCGGACATCAGGAGGTTAGTGCAAAGGCATAAGCTAGCTTGACTGCGAGAGTGACGGCTCGAGCAGGTGCGAAAGCAGGTCTTAGTGATCCGGTGGTTCTGAATGGAAGGGCCATCGCTCAACGGATAAAAGGTACTCCGGGGATAACAGGCTGATACCGCCCAAGAGTTCATATCGACGGCGGTGTTTGGCACCTCGATGTCGGCTCATCACATCCTGGGGCTGAAGTAGGTCCCAAGGGTATGGCTGTTCGCCATTTAAAGTGGTACGCGAGCTGGGTTTAGAACGTCGTGAGACAGTTCGGTCCCTATCTGCCGTGGGCGCTGGAGAATTGAGGGGGGCTGCTCCTAGTACGAGAGGACCGGAGTGGACGCATCACTGGTGTTCGGGTTGTCATGCCAATGGCATTGCCCGGTAGCTAAATGCGGAAAAGATAAGTGCTGAAAGCATCTAAGCACGAAACTTGCCCCGAGATGAGTTCTCCCTGAC
>NZ_JANEWH010000327.1:0-574 GCF_028069715.1 Kluyvera sp. Awk 3
CGGTAGAACCGCAATATACACAATAGCGTCCGTATCGAACTTTTATTTTTGGATGAAGTCAGGATATTTTGACACCTCCTCGGAAACAAATCCGCTTCTACATACATGGTCGCTATCCGTAGAACAACAGTTTTATTTAATTTGGCCTTTAGTTTTAGTATTGACTATGCGATTAGGTCGCAAGTGCGCACTGAGTATCATTTTAGTTATTGGATTAGTTTCCCTCTGTTTTTCTGAAGCTTTTGTCAAAATAGACCCCACCTCGAACTACTACATGATGCCATTTAGGATTTTTGAGTTTGCTGCTGGTGGCACACTTGCTTTACGCCGAGGTAGCGGCTCTAAACCGTTAATGGCCTATGACATAGGATTTATAGTTGGTCTGTCATTGATAATCTTTACTGCGATAACATACGGTAAAGCGACGGCTTTCCCTGGTATTCATGCCATGGTTCCTACCGTTGGCGCATGTCTTTGCATTCTATGCGGTAACCAATCCAGATTATCATCCATCATCAAAAACACTGCTGTAGTTGCTATTGGTATCGTTTCCTACTCAATTTATCTTGTGCAT
>NZ_JANEWH010000328.1:0-568 GCF_028069715.1 Kluyvera sp. Awk 3
TATCTGGATAAACACTATGTCATTAACATTGGGCGAAACGAACTGCGTGTGGTCGCAATGCTCTTTTTTGAAACGCAAAAATGCTACATACGCCATGTGTTTACCCATAAGGAATATGACATCTTCACGGCGGCGCATCGAACTAAGGGGAAAAAATGATGGTGATTGCAGATATACTGAAAGCGGGTGAAAAGTTAACGGCAGTTGCGCCTTTTTTGGCGGGTATTCAGAATGATGAGCAGTACGCAGAGGCGCTGGCGTTTGTCGATCATCTGCTGTTAAACGATCCTGATAATCCCTTACTGGATTTGGTTTGTGCCAAAATCAGCGCCTGGGAGAACGCGTCACCAGAGTTTGCGGAGTTTAATGCGCAACGTGATGTCATGCCGGCAGGGCTCTCTGTGATCCGTACTCTTATGGATCAATACGGTCTTACACTGTCTGATTTGCCAGAGATTGGCAGCAAGTCGATGGTGTCGCGCGTGTTAAATGGGCAACGCAAACTCACGCTGGATCATGCCAAAAAGTTGGCTGCCCGATTTGGTATTTCACCAGCGTTATTTATTGA
>NZ_JANEWH010000329.1:0-565 GCF_028069715.1 Kluyvera sp. Awk 3
ATTAAATATCATTATGATAGATAAAGTGGTGAGGGTAATGATAAGAACTCAATGACACATTTGTATGATGAATTTATGTGGCCTTTATCTCTTTTCAAACTTTAGTCGAATCGGCTTTTTTATAACGTACTGTTTTGCGTAAACCTTATTCATAGAGAGTGTTGATAGCGGGTTTAATACTAAAGGTTGACTTATTCAAAAATAAATCAACCTTTGAACTGAGATCGTCATACCAAGCTGATATGCATACTCATCCGTATAGCATCGAGTCACTCAGTATTTCGGTGCAGTGAACATTACGTCTCTTTCTCTCGGTATCACTGACGCGGCAAGGCGGTTAATCTTCAAAAATCATGATGAAATAGAATCATCCAGATAAATGGTAAATATCAGCCACTATGGTTTTATCTGAAACCGGTAGGGAAGATATTTTTTGACCATGAAAACAATTCGCAATTTTCTTTATAGATTGCGCTGGATCTCTGTCGACTCATTTTATATCGCCGCATATCAATATTCCAGTTATCCGCCATAACTGATTGAAGTAAATGGCATTATCTATTTT
>NZ_JANEWH010000033.1:0-40048 GCF_028069715.1 Kluyvera sp. Awk 3
TTCTTGGATCTTATATGCATGGTAAATCATATAGCCTCAACATATTATTGCGTTTCCGCAAAGGGAGTTTTGTATGATCATGGAGTCTGATAACGTAATTAACGCGCCGGAGAAGCCGCGTGTATCGACAAACGAAGGAACGAAACCACAACTGCGAATGGTCGATTTAAATTTACTGACGGTTTTCGATGCGGTGATGCAGGAGCAAAATATTACCCGTGCTGCGCATATGCTGGGTATGTCGCAACCGGCGGTAAGTAATGCTGTCGCCCGTTTGAAGGTCATGTTTAACGACGAGCTTTTTGTTCGCTACGGTCGCGGCATTCAGCCGACGGCGCGCGCTTTTCAGCTCTTCGGCTCTATCCGTCAGGCGCTGCAACTGGTGCAGAATGAACTGCCGGGTTCCGGTTTTGAGCCGCTGAGCAGCGAACGCGTATTTAATCTGTGCGTGTGCAGCCCGCTGGATAATTATCTGACCTCTATTATCTTAAATAAGGTGAATGAAGTCGCGCCACATATTCATATGGTGTTTAAATCATCCTTAAATCAAAATACTGAACATCAGCTGCGTTATCAGGAAATTGAGTTTGTTCTGGGTTATGAAGAGTTCCGTCGCCCTGAATTTGCTTGTGTTCCGTTATTTAATGACGAAATGGTGTTGGTGGTCAGCAAGAAACACCCACGTATTAATGGTCCGGTTTCGGAATCTGAGCTTTATCAGGAAGAACATGCGGTGGTTTCTCTGGATCGCTATGCATCCTTTAGTCAACCGTGGTACGACTCGGTGGATAAACAAAGCCGTATTGCCTATCAGGGGATGGCGCTGGTCAGCGTCTTAAATGTGGTGTCCCAAACTCATCTGGTCGCCATTGCGCCGCGCCGTTTAGCGGAAGAGTTTTCCGAACAGCTGAACCTGCAGGTATTACCGCTGCCGTTGAAGTTAAATAGCCGTACCTGCTATCTTTCCTGGCATGAAGCGGCCGGGCGGGATAAGGGCCACCAGTGGATGGAAGAACTGCTGGTTAATGCTTGTCGCCAGCAATAATGTCGTCGCTATAAACAGGATGCATTAGCATCCTGTTTATCTTGTCAATGATTAAAAAATTAAAATATTATTCTGTTGTCTGCCGGCGGTATTGGCCTCGATAAAGTGAAAAATGCAGGTTTTGCTGTAATGCCGCCATTCGTCCGAGTATCTACGCTCTCCTTTTCTTATCGTTGAAGTAATCCACCATCATTTTCCCCTTTCTCTTTATTTTTTATCTTCTGGGTACTGCACCTACGCCGGATGGGTGAATTGCCTGCCTGGTGGCGAGCGGTTATGTTAGGTCGAGACCTTAATTCAGCGCCGGTGGATGGCTGACGCGCCGTCGACGCATGACCGTCGGAAAATGACTTCCCCGGTCATCAAGAAAGTAAAGCCTGGAGGCAAATCATGGAGATGTTGTCAGGAGCCGAGATGGTCGTCCGATCGTTGATCGATCAGGGCGTAAAGCAGGTATTTGGCTACCCGGGGGGCGCGGTCCTCGATATTTATGACGCGCTACACACGGTAGGCGGCATTGACCACGTGCTGGTGCGCCACGAACAGGCGGCGGTGCACATGGCTGACGGTCTGGCGCGCGCCACCGGTGAAGTGGGGGTGGTGCTGGTCACCTCTGGTCCAGGGGCGACGAACGCCATCACCGGGATTGCCACTGCCTACATGGATTCCATCCCGCTGGTGGTACTTTCTGGCCAGGTGGCAACCTCTCTGATTGGTTATGACGCATTTCAGGAGTGCGACATGGTCGGGATCTCCCGTCCGGTGGTGAAGCACAGCTTCCTGGTGAAACAGACTGAAGATATTCCCACGGTATTGAAGAAGGCTTTCTGGCTGGCGGCCAGCGGTCGTCCTGGCCCGGTGGTGGTCGATCTGCCGAAAGATATTCTTAGCCCGGCGAACAAACTACCGTACGTGTGGCCGGACGCGGTCAGTATGCGTTCTTACAATCCAACCACGACTGGCCATAAAGGGCAGATCAAACGCGCGTTGCAAACGCTGATTGCAGCGAAAAAGCCGGTGGTATACGTCGGTGGCGGGGTGGTTAATGCCGAGTGCCACACGCAACTGCGCACGTTGATAGAAAAACTCAACCTGCCGGTCGCTTCCTCATTAATGGGGCTCGGCGGCTTCCCGGCGACCCATCGTCAGGCGCTAGGCATGTTGGGTATGCACGGTACCTATGAAGCCAACATGACCATGCATCATTCCGACGTGATTTTCGCTGTTGGGGTGCGCTTTGATGACCGTACCACCAACAATCTCGCGAAGTACTGCCCGGATGCCACGGTGCTGCACATTGATATCGATCCGACGTCGATCTCCAAAACGGTACCGGCGGATATTCCGATCGTTGGTGACGCGGGTCTGGTGCTCGATCAAATGCTCGAGTTGCTGGATCAAGAAAGCGTCGCCCAGCCGCTGGATGACATTCGCGACTGGTGGCAGCAGATTGAACAGTGGCGCGCCCGTCACTGCCTGAAGTATGACGACAAGAGCGAACAGATTAAGCCCCAGGCGGTGGTCGAAACCGTCTGGAAACTGACTCAGGGGGATGCCTACGTGACATCCGACGTAGGCCAACATCAGATGTTTGCCGCGCTGTACTACCCGTTTGATAAGCCGCGTCGTTGGATCAACTCCGGCGGTCTTGGCACCATGGGCTTTGGCCTTCCCGCTGCACTGGGCGTCAAAATGGCGCTTCCGGAAGAAACCGTCATTTGCGTGACCGGCGATGGCAGCATCCAGATGAACATTCAGGAGCTGTCGACTGCGCTGCAATACGAACTGCCGGTGCTGGTGCTGAATCTGAACAACGGCTATCTGGGGATGGTGAAACAGTGGCAGGACATGATTTACTCCGGCCGTCACTCCCAGTCTTATATGCAGTCGCTGCCAGACTTTGTGCGCCTGGCGGAAGCCTATGGGCATGTGGGCATTCGCATTACCCGCCCGGACGAGCTGGAAAGTAAGCTCGCTGAGGCGCTGGAGCAGGTGCGCAATAACCGCCTGGTGTTTGTCGACGTCGCCGTCGACGGTAGCGAGCACGTCTACCCGATGCAGATTCGCGGCGGGGCGATGGACGAGATGTGGCTGAGCAAAACGGAGAGAACCTGATTATGCGCCGGATATTATCTGTACTGCTGGAAAACGAGTCCGGGGCGCTGTCGCGCGTGATTGGGCTTTTCTCACAACGCGGCTACAACATTGAGAGCCTGACCGTTGCGCCTACCGACGATCCGACGCTGTCGCGCATGACCATTCAGACGGTCGGCGACGAGAAGACCATTGAACAGATCGAAAAACAGCTGCATAAGCTGGTGGACGTGCTGCGGGTCAACGAGCTGGGGCAGGGGGCGCACGTCGAGCGTGAAATCATGCTGGTGAAGGTACAGGCCAGCGGCTATGGTCGTGACGAAGTGAAACGGAACACGGAGATATTCCGTGGACAGATTATCGACGTTACGCCGTCGCTCTATACCGTCCAACTGGCGGGCACCAGCGATAAGCTGGATGCCTTCCTGGCATCGCTGCGCGACGTGGCGCGAATCGTTGAAGTGGCGCGTTCGGGTGTAGTTGGCCTGTCGCGTGGCGACAAGATTATGCGTTAATTGTGTTGTGCTGCAGCCGTAACCAGCAACGGTAGGCCGGATAAGGCGTTTACGCCGCCATCCGGCAACTTGCGCGGTTTCGCCGGATGGCGCTTTGCTTATCCGGCCTGCAACTCATCGCTTAATCGTAGCCCGGCCTGAAGTCGGGCTTTTTTTTGCGAAATCAGCAATAAGTGCGAACAAAACCTATTGCCGATCGGATCATTCTGCGTTTAGATGTTACGGATTATACTTATAAAGCAAGGGGCAATTGTGAAACTGGATGAGATCGCCCGGCTTGCCGGTGTTTCCCGAACCACCGCCAGCTATGTGATTAACGGCAAAGCGAAGCAGTACCGCGTCAGTGATAAAACTGTCGAAAAGGTGATGGCGGTCGTGCGCGAGCACAACTACCATCCTAACGCGGTCGCCGCTGGGCTGCGTGCAGGACGCACGCGTTCTATCGGGTTAGTCATCCCGGATCTGGAAAACACCAGCTATACCCGCATCGCCAACTATCTTGAGCGTCAGGCGCGCCAGCGCGGCTATCAGCTGCTGATTGCCTGCTCGGAAGATCAGCCAGATAACGAGATGCGCTGCATTGAGCATCTGTTGCAGCGTCAGGTTGATGCGATCATTGTTTCTACCTCATTGCCGCCGGAGCATCCGTTCTATCAGCGCTGGGCGAACGATGCGTTCCCGATTGTCGCCCTTGACCGTGCCCTTGACCGCGAACACTTCACCAGCGTGGTGGGCGCTGACCAGGATGACGCTGAAATGCTTGCCGCCGAGCTGCGTACCTTCCCGGCTGAAACCGTTCTTTATCTCGGCGCGCTGCCGGAGCTGTCGGTCAGCTATCTGCGCGAGCAGGGGTTCCGTACCGCCTGGAAAGACGATCCGCGCGAAGTGCACTTCCTCTATGCCAATAGCTATGAACGTGAAGCCTCGGCGCAGCTGTTCGAGAAATGGCTTGAGACGCACCCGATGCCGCAGGCGTTGTTTACCACGTCGTTTGCGCTGCTACAGGGCGTGATGGATGTGACGCTGCGCCGTGAGGGTAAGTTGCCGACCGATCTGGCCATTGCCACCTTTGGCGATAACGAGCTGCTCGATTTCCTGCAGTGTCCGGTGCTGGCGGTTGCTCAGCGTCACCGTGATGTGGCTGAACGCGTGCTGGAGATTGTGCTGGCAAGCCTTGATGAACCGCGCAAGCCAAAACCAGGTTTGAGCCGTATTCGCCGTAATCTGTATCGTCGCGGTAGCCTGAGCCGTCGATAACCTTTTTGCGATGGGGCGGCGGAATGTCGCCTTCATTGCATAAAACATTATTCTTATGTGGATATTCAGATTATTCCTCATTTTTGGTTAGCACTCTATTTAATACGCCTCATTTGTCCCCCTTCCGCGCTTATTATTGTGAACACAAAGTAAAAATATATTATTTGTGTATTATTTTGTTACATTCGCCGCGCGGATTGCCGAAATAACAAACACTTCTCAACTCTCCTACCAGAATGGGCGAGCCCAGGGGACGTCATTCCCCTCCGGGGCGCGCCACAGGGGACTGTTAACGCGCATCATAATGTCCTAAAATGCCGCTCGCGTCGCAAACTGACACTTTATATATTCTTTTGATGATATTTAGTCGCGTTAACGTGATGTGAATCCCTTTGTATTTTTCTTGCGGGTATTCATGACGTTAATTTGCCTCGTCTGTTGGATAATTTTTAATCAGAGCTATTGTCGGCCTTAAATAGCGGTATTTTGGACTCTGTTGGCATTCATGCTGGCTTGACAAGCTTTTCCTCTGCTCCGTAAACTCCTTTGAGTGGGAATTTGTGGGTTAAAGTGGTAATAAGGGGTGAGGCTGGCATGTTCCGAGGGGCAACGTTAGTCAATCTCGACAACAAAGGGCGTTTAGCCGTCCCTGTCCGATATCGGGACACGTTGATCGAGAGCGCTACCGGTCAAATGGTTTGTACCATTGACATCCATCACCCCTGCCTGCTGCTTTATCCTCTGCCCGAATGGGAAATTATCGAGCAAAAGCTATCGCGTTTGTCGAGCATGAATCCCGTTGAGCGCCGCGTGCAGCGGCTGCTGTTAGGGCATGCCAGCGAATGTCAGATGGATAATGCCGGGCGGTTGTTAATCGCGCCGGTTTTACGGCAACACGCCGGATTGACCAAAGAAGTGATGCTGGTCGGGCAGTTCAACAAGTTTGAACTGTGGGATGAGACGGCCTGGTATCAACGGGTCAAGGAAGATATCGACGCTGAGCAATCTGCTTCAGGGGCGCTGTCGGAGCGATTGCAGGATTTGTCCTTATAAATATGATGGAAAACTTTAAACACACCACGGTACTGCTGGACGAAGCGGTTAACGGTCTGAATATTCGTCCGGACGGTATCTATATTGATGGCACCTTTGGTCGCGGTGGTCACTCGCGCCTGATCCTCTCGCAGCTTGGCGAGCAGGGGCGTTTGATTGCGATCGATCGCGATCCAGAAGCGATTGCGGTGGCGAAGACCATCGATGATCCACGCTTTTCCATCGTGCATGGCCCTTTCTCTGCGCTGGCGGACTACGTCGCCGAGCGCGATCTCGTTGGTAAGATCGACGGGATTCTTCTCGATCTTGGCGTTTCTTCACCGCAGCTTGACGATGCCGAGCGCGGTTTTTCGTTTATGCGCGATGGCCCGCTGGACATGCGTATGGACCCAACGCGCGGCCAGTCTGCCGCTGAATGGCTGCAAACGGCTGAAGAAGCGGATATCGCCTGGGTGATTAAAACCTTCGGCGAAGAGCGCTTTGGTAAACGTATCGCCCGCGCCATCGTTGAGCGCAACCGCGTGGAACCGATGACCCGAACCAAAGAGCTGGCGGAAGTCATTTCCGCCGCGATGCCGGTGAAAGACAAATTCAAACACCCCGCAACCCGTACCTTCCAGGCGGTGCGCATTTGGGTGAATAGTGAGCTGGAGGAGATAGAGCAGGCGCTAAAAAGCTCGCTTGGCGTGCTGGCCCCGGGTGGGCGGCTTTCCATTATCAGCTTCCATTCGCTGGAAGACCGCATCGTGAAACGCTTTATGCGTGAGCAGAGCCGCGGTCCACAGGTTCCGGCGGGGATCCCGATGACCGAAGAGCAACTCAGGAAACTGGGTGGCCGTCATTTACGAGCATTAGGCAAGTTGATGCCGGGCGAAGAAGAAGTGGCTGAAAATCCACGAGCTCGTAGTTCAGTTCTGCGTATTGCAGAGAGGACGAACGCATGATCAGCAGAGTGACAGAGGCCCTGAGCAAAGTAACCGGGTCGTTAGGAAATGGCGAACGTCATGCCTTGCCTGGCGTAATTCGCGACGACCTTTTGCAGTTTGGGAAGCTGCCACTCTGTCTGTTCATTTGCATTATTGTGACGGCGGTGACGGTGGTGACAACCGCCCACCATACCCGTCTGTTAACGGCCCAACGCGAACAGTTGGTGCTGGAGCGCGATGCGTTAGACATTGAATGGCGAAACCTGATCCTCGAAGAGAATGCTCTCGGCGATCATAGCCGAGTCGAACGTATCGCTACTGAAAAGTTGCAGATGCAACATGTTGATCCATCAAAAGAAAACATTGTTGTTCAGAAATAAGGATTATTGCAACGCATGAAACCGGCGGCAAAAACGCTTAAGCCAAAACGTCAGGAAGAACAAGCCAACTTTATCAGTTGGCGTTTTGCGTTGCTTTGCGGCTGTATTTTTATGGCGCTCGCGTTCCTGCTGGGACGCGCGGCCTGGTTGCAAATTATTGCCCCTGATAAGCTGGTGCGCGAGGGCGACATGCGCTCTTTACGCGTCCAGCAGGTCTCCACTTCCCGCGGCTTGATTACTGACCGCTCCGGGCGTCCGCTGGCGGTGAGCGTGCCGGTAAAAGCCATCTGGGCCGACCCGAAAGAGCTGCACGAAGCGGGTGGCGTGGTGCTGAACAACCGCTGGAAGGCGCTGGCCGATGCGCTGAATATGCCGCTCGATCAGCTGGCTAACCGCATCAACACCAACCCGCGAATGCGCTTTATCTATCTGGCCCGTCAGGTAAACCCTGATATGGCCGATTACATCAAAAAGCTGAAGCTGCCGGGGATTTATCTGCGTGAAGAGTCGCGCCGTTACTACCCGTCAGGGGAAGTGACTGCTCACCTCATTGGCTTCACCAACGTCGATAGCCAGGGGATTGAAGGGGTTGAGAAGAGTTTCGATAAATGGCTCACCGGCCAGCCGGGCGAGCGTATCGTGCGTAAAGACCGCTATGGCCGGGTGATTGAAGATATCTCCTCCACCGATAGCCAGGCCGCGCACAACCTGGCGTTGAGCATTGATGAACGTCTGCAGGCGCTGGTTTACCGTGAACTGAATAACGCCGTGGCGTTTAACAAAGCGGAATCCGGTAGTGCCGTGCTGGTCGACGTGAGCACGGGTGAAGTGCTGGCGATGGCCAACAGCCCGTCTTACAACCCGAACAACTTCACCGGCACGGCGAAAGACACCATGCGTAACCGGGCCATCACCGACGTGTTTGAACCGGGTTCTACGGTGAAACCGATGGTGGTGATGACCGCGCTTCAGCGCGGCGTGGTGCGTGAAAACACCGTGCTGAATACCATTCCATACCGTATTAACGGCCACGAAATCAAAGACGTGGCGCGCTACAGCGAATTGACCCTGACCGGGGTACTACAGAAGTCGAGTAACGTCGGTGTTTCCAAGCTGGCGTTAGCGATGCCGTCCTCAGCGTTAGTAGATACTTACTCACGTTTTGGGCTGGGAAAAGCGACCAATTTGGGGTTGGTCGGAGAACGCAGTGGCTTATATCCTCAAAAACAACGGTGGTCTGACATAGAGAGGGCCACCTTCTCTTTCGGCTACGGGCTAATGGTAACGCCGTTACAGTTAGCGCGAGTCTACGCAACGATTGGCAGCTATGGGATCTACCGTCCGCTGTCGATAACCAAAGTTGACCCGCCGGTTCCCGGCGAGCGCGTGTTCCCGGAATCGATCGTTCGCACCGTTGTCCATATGATGGAAAGCGTGGCGCTGCCTGGCGGCGGCGGCGTGAAGGCGGCGATCAAAGGCTACCGTATCGCGATTAAAACCGGTACGGCGAAAAAAGTCGGTCCGGACGGGCGCTATATCAACAAATACATTGCTTACACCGCGGGCGTCGCGCCAGCCAGCCAGCCGCGCTTTGCGCTGGTGGTGGTGATTAACGACCCGCAGGCGGGTAAATACTACGGTGGCGCCGTTTCCGCGCCGGTGTTTGGTGCCATCATGGGCGGCGTACTGCGCACGATGAACATTGAGCCGGATGCGCTGGCAACGGGCGACAAGAGTGAATTTGTGACAAATCAAGGCGAGGGATCAGGTGGCAGATCGTAATTTGCGCGACCTTCTTGCTCCGTGGGTGCCGAATGCACCGGAGCGAGTACTGCGAGAGATGACGCTCGACAGCCGTGTGGCTGCATCGGGCGATCTGTTCGTAGCGGTAGTGGGTCATCAGGCGGACGGGCGTCGTTATATCCCGCAGGCAATTGCGCAGGGTGTTGCTGCGATTGTCGCCGAGGCAAAAGATGAAGCGACCGACGGTGAAATCCGTGAAATGCACGGCGTGCCGGTTATTTACCTCAGCCAGTTAAACGAACGCTTATCGGCGCTAGCCGGGCGTTTTTATCATGAACCGTCCGACAGCCTGCGGCTGGTGGGCGTGACCGGTACCAACGGTAAAACCACCACCACGCAGCTGATTGCGCAGTGGTGCCAGCTGTTGGGCGAAACCAGCGCGGTGATGGGCACGGTGGGCAATGGCCTGCTGGGCAAAGTGATCCCGACGGAAAACACCACCGGTTCGGCAGTTGACGTTCAGCATGTGCTCTCCGGCCTGGTGGCCGAAGGCGCAACGATGGCGGCGATGGAAGTATCGTCCCATGGCCTGGTACAGCATCGCGTCGCGGCGCTCAAGTTTGCCGCTTCCGTGTTCACCAACCTGAGTCGCGATCACCTTGATTATCATGGTGATATGGAGCACTACGAAGCAGCGAAATGGCTGCTGTACTCCACGCACCACTGCGGCCAGGCGATTGTTAACGCCGATGACGAGGTGGGCCGTCGTTGGCTCAGCCGTCTGCCGGATGCGGTGGCGGTGTCCATGGAAGACCATATTAATCCGAATTGTCATGGCCGCTGGCTGAAAGCCACCGCCGTCAACTACCACGACAGCGGCGCGACCATCCGTTTTGACTCCAGTTGGGGCGAAGGCGAGATTGAAAGCCGTCTGATGGGCGCCTTTAACGTCAGCAACCTGCTGCTGGCGCTGGCAACGCTGCTGGCGCTGGACTATTCCCTGAGCGATCTGCTGAAAACCGCCGCGCGCTTACAGCCGGTTTGCGGTCGTATGGAAGTGTTTAGCGCGCCGGGCAAGCCGACTGTGGTGGTCGATTACGCTCACACTCCGGATGCGCTGGAGAAAGCGTTACAAGCCGCACGCCTGCACTGTGCGGGCAAACTGTGGTGCGTCTTTGGTTGCGGCGGCGATCGCGATAAGGGCAAACGTCCGCTGATGGGGGCGATTGCCGAAGAGTTCGCCGACGTCGCCGTTGTCACCGATGACAATCCGCGCACCGAAGAGCCGCGCGCGATTATCAACGATATTCTGGCCGGGATGGTCGATGCCGGACATGCGAAAGTGATGGAAGGCCGCGCGGAAGCGGTGACCAACGCCATCATGCAGGCTAAAGAGAACGACGTGGTGCTGCTGGCCGGTAAAGGCCACGAAGATTATCAAATCGTTGGTAACCGTCGTCTCGACTATTCCGACCGCGTGACCGCAGCCCGTCTGCTGGGAGTGGTGGCATGATTAACGTCACATTGAAGCAACTGGCCGACATTCTGCGCGGCGAACTGCATGGCGACGATCGTCTGATTGCCGATGTCACGACCGACACGCGTAAATTAACCCCGGGTTGCCTGTTTGTGGCGCTGAAGGGGGAACGTTTTGACGCGCACGACTTTGCGCAAACGGCGAAAGATGGCGGCGCGGGCGCGCTGCTGGTCAGCCGCAAGCTGGATATCGACCTGCCGCAGCTGGTGGTCGCCGATACCCGCCTCGCCTTTGGCGAACTGGCAGCATGGGTACGTCAGCAGGTGCCAGCGCGCGTGGTGGCGCTGACCGGTTCTTCCGGTAAAACCTCGGTTAAAGAGATGACCGCGGCGATTCTTAGCCAGTGCGGCAACACGCTTTATACCGCGGGCAACCTAAATAATGACATCGGCGTGCCGATGACATTACTGCGCCTGACGGCAGAGCATCAGTATGCGGTTATTGAACTGGGCGCCAACCATCAGGGCGAAATCGCCTGGACCGTCAGCCTGACTCGTCCGGAAGCGGCGCTGGTGAACAACCTGGCGGCTGCGCACCTTGAGGGCTTCGGCTCGCTGGCAGGCGTAGCGAAAGCCAAGGGCGAGATTTTTACCGGACTGCCGGAAAACGGTATCGCAATTCTGAACGCGGATAACAACGACTGGGCCAACTGGCAGCAGGTGATTGGCGATCGTACCGTATGGCGCTTTTCGCCAAATGCGGCGGGTAGCGATTTTAGCGCCGCGAACGTGCGCATTACCTCGCAAGGCACTGCGTTCACGCTAAATACGCCAAAGGGCAGCGTGGACGTACTGCTGCCGTTGCCGGGCCGTCACAACATCGCTAATGCGCTGGCGGCGACCGCGCTGGCGACGGCGGTGGGCGCAGACCTGAGTGCGGTAAAAGCCGGGCTGGCGCAGTTGAAAGCGGTGCCGGGGCGTCTGTTCCCGATTCACCTGACGGATAGCCAGCTGCTGCTGGACGACTCCTACAATGCGAACGTCGGTTCCATGACCGCCGCGGTGCAGGTGCTGTCTGAAATGCCGGGCTACCGCGTGCTGGTGGTGGGCGATATGGCGGAACTGGGCGCTGAGAGTGAAGCGTGCCACATCCAGGTCGGTGAAGCAGCGAAAGCGGCGGGTATCGACCGTGTGCTGAGCGTTGGCAAATTAAGCCAGGCGATTAGCGCGGCGAGCGGGGCAGGGGAGCACTTCACCGAGAAAGACTCGGCGATTGCGCGTCTGAAATCGCTCATTAATGAACATAAAACGATCACCATTCTGGTGAAAGGATCACGCAGTGCCGCCATGGAACAGGTCGTACGCGCTGTACAGGAGAACGGGACATGTTAGTGTGGCTGGCCGAACATCTGGTCAAATATTATTCCGGCTTTAACGTCTTTTCCTATCTGACGTTTCGCGCCATCGTCAGCCTGCTGACCGCGCTGTTCATCTCACTGTGGATGGGCCCGCGGATGATCGCCCGCTTGCAAAAAATGTCGTTCGGCCAGGTCGTACGTAACGATGGTCCGGAATCTCACTTCAGTAAACGCGGTACGCCGACGATGGGCGGGATCATGATCCTCACCGCGATTACGGTGTCTGTACTGCTGTGGGCTTATCCGTCTAACCCATATGTATGGTGCGTGCTGACGGTGCTGATCGGCTACGGCATTATCGGTTTTGTCGATGACTACCGCAAAGTGGTGCGCAAAGATACCAAGGGTCTGATCGCCCGCTGGAAGTACTTCTGGATGTCGGTGATTGCGCTGGGCGTGGCCTTCGCGCTGTATCTGGCCGGTAAAGATACCCCGGCCACCGAGCTGGTGGTGCCGTTCTTTAAAGACGTGATGCCGCAACTGGGTCTGTTCTACATCCTGCTGGCCTATTTCGTGATTGTCGGGACGGGTAACGCGGTCAACCTGACCGATGGACTTGATGGCCTGGCGATCATGCCAACCGTCTTCGTCGCGGCAGGTTTTGCGCTGGTGGCGTGGGCGACCGGTAACATGAACTTTGCCAGCTATTTGCACATTCCTTACCTGCGTCATGCGGGCGAGCTGGTGATCGTCTGTACGGCGATTGTCGGCGCGGGCTTAGGCTTCTTGTGGTTCAACACCTATCCGGCGCAGGTCTTCATGGGCGACGTGGGTTCCCTGGCATTGGGCGGCGCGCTGGGCATTATCGCCGTGCTGCTGCGTCAGGAGTTCCTGCTGGTGATCATGGGCGGCGTCTTCGTGGTGGAAACCCTGTCGGTGATCCTGCAGGTCGGCTCCTTCAAGCTGCGCGGTCAGCGCATCTTCCGTATGGCGCCGATTCACCACCACTATGAATTGAAAGGTTGGCCGGAGCCGCGCGTGATCGTGCGCTTCTGGATTATTTCGCTGATGCTGGTGCTGATTGGCCTGGCAACGCTGAAGGTACGTTAATCATGGCAGATTACCAGGGTAAAAACGTCGTCATCATTGGTCTTGGACTGACCGGGCTGTCCTGCGTGGATTTCTTCCTCGCGCAGAACGTGACGCCGCGCGTGATGGATACCCGAGCGACCCCACCCGGCCTGGATAAGTTGCCGGAAGCGGTAGAGCGTTATGTGGGTGGGCTAAATGAAGACTGGCTGATGGCGGCCGATCTGATCGTCGCCAGCCCTGGTATCGCGCTGGCTAACCCGGCGCTAAGCCGCGCCGCGGACGCAGGCATTGAAATCGTAGGCGATATCGAGCTGTTCTGCCGTGAAGCGCAGGCGCCGATTGTCGCCATCACCGGTTCCAACGGCAAAAGCACCGTCACAACGCTGGTTGGCGAAATGGCGAAAGCGGCGGGCGTCAACGTCGGTGTGGGCGGCAATATCGGCCTGCCCGCGCTGATGCTGCTGGATCCGGCTCGCGAACTGTATGTACTGGAACTTTCCAGCTTCCAGCTGGAAACCACCTCCAGCCTGCACGCGGCGGCGGCCACGATCCTTAACGTTACCGAAGATCATATGGACCGCTACCCGCTGGGCCTGCAGCAATATCGCGCGGCCAAGCTTAAGGTCTATGAGAACGCTAAAGTATGCGTGGTAAACGCCGACGACGGCCTGACCATGCCGGTGCGCGGTGCCGACGAACGCTGCGTCAGCTTTGGCGTTGACGTGGGCGACTATCACCTGAACCGCCAGCAGGGCGAAACCTGGCTGCGCGTAAAAGGTGAAAAAGTATTGAACGTCAAAGAAATGCCGCTTACCGGGCAGCATAACTACAGCAACGCTCTGGCGGCGCTGGCGCTGGCAGACGCCGTCGGCCTGCCGCGCGCGACCAGCCTGAAAGCGTTGACCACCTTTAGCGGGTTGGCTCACCGCTTCCAGATTGTGCTTGAGCACAACGGCGTGCGCTGGATTAACGATTCTAAAGCCACCAACGTTGGTAGCACGGAAGCGGCGTTAAATGGTCTGCATGTGGCGGGCACGCTGTATCTGCTGCTGGGTGGCGACGGCAAATCTGCCGACTTTGCGCCGCTGCAGCGTTATCTGACCGGCGACAACATTCGTCTGTACTGCTTTGGCCGCGACGGCGGTGAACTGGCCGCGCTGCGTCCGGAAATCGCCACCCAGACCGAAACCATGGAAGAAGCGATGCGCCTGATTGCGCCGCAGGTGAAGGCGGGTGATATGGTGCTGTTGTCTCCGGCTTGCGCCAGTCTTGACCAGTTCAAAAGCTTTGAGCAGCGCGGCGACGTGTTTGCTCGTCTGGCGAAGGAGTTAGGTTGATGCGTTTATCGCTCCCGCGCCTGAGACTGCCTCAACTGAGGCTGCCGCGTTTGCCGGGCATGCGCATTTTCGCATGGCTGTTTGGTTGGATGTTCGCCGCGCTGAAGGGCTGGGTGATGGGCTCGCGGGAAAAAGATACCGATAGCCTGATTATGTACGACCGCACGCTGCTGTGGTTGACGCTCGGCCTCGCGGCGATTGGTTTTATTATGGTGACTTCGGCGTCCATGCCCGTCGGGCAACGTCTGGCGAACGATCCGTTCCTGTTCGCCAAACGTGATGGCTTGTATCTGATTCTGGCCTTCTGTCTGGCGCTGATCACGCTGCGTCTGCCGATGTCGTTCTGGCAGCGCCACAGTACCTTTATGCTGATTGCGTCCATCTGCATGCTGCTGATTGTACTGGTGGTGGGGAGTTCGGTTAACGGGGCGTCGCGCTGGATTGCGCTCGGTCCGCTGCGTATTCAGCCCGCCGAGCTGACCAAGCTCTCGCTGTTTTGCTATATCGCCAACTATCTGGTGCGTAAAGCGGACGAGGTGCGCAACAACCTGCGCGGCTTCTTAAAGCCGATGGGCGTGATTTTCGTGCTGGCGATCTTACTGCTGGCGCAGCCTGACCTCGGTACCGTGGTGGTGCTGTTCGTCACGACGCTGGCGATGCTATTCCTTGCCGGCGCCAAGCTGTGGCAGTTCATCGCCATTATCGGTATGGGCATTTCAGCGGTGGTGCTGCTGATTCTCGCCGAACCGTATCGTATTCGCCGCGTGACCTCCTTCTGGAACCCGTGGGAAGACCCGTTCGGCAGCGGCTACCAGTTAACCCAGTCGTTGATGGCCTTTGGCCGCGGCGAGATGTGGGGTCAGGGCTTAGGCAACTCGGTACAGAAACTGGAGTACCTGCCGGAAGCGCACACCGACTTCATCTTCGCCATCATCGGTGAGGAATTGGGTTATATCGGTGTGGTACTGGCACTTTTAATGGTATTCTTCGTCGCTTTCCGCGCCATGTCCATCGGTCGCAAAGCGCTGGAGATTAACCAACGTTTTTCTGGCTTCCTGGCTTGCGCAATCGGCGTGTGGTTCAGTTTCCAGGCGTTGGTGAACGTAGGGGCGGCAGCCGGTATGCTGCCGACGAAAGGCCTGACGCTGCCTCTGATCAGCTACGGTGGCTCCAGTCTTCTGATTATGTCGACTGCCATTATGTTCTTGTTACGAATTGATTATGAAACACGCCTGGAGAAAGCGCAGGCGTTTACCCGAGGTTCTCGATGAGCGGTCAAACAAAGCGGTTAATGGTGATGGCGGGCGGTACCGGCGGACATGTGTTCCCGGGGCTGGCGGTTGCGCACCATTTAATGGATCAGGGCTGGCAGGTGCGCTGGCTGGGAACCGCGGATCGTATGGAAGCCGACCTCGTACCGAAACACGGCATTGAGATTGATTTCATTCATATTTCCGGGCTGCGTGGCAAAGGCGTGAAGGCGCTGCTGCTGGCGCCGATGCGTATCTTCAACGCCTGGCGGCAGGCGCGGGCGATCATGAAACGTTTTAAGCCGGACGTGGTGCTCGGAATGGGCGGTTACGTCTCTGGCCCCGGCGGTTTGGCGGCGTGGTCACTGGGCATTCCGGTGGTACTGCACGAGCAGAACGGTATTGCCGGGCTGACCAATAAATGGCTGGCGAAGATTGCCACCAAAGTGATGCAGGCCTTCCCTGGCGCATTCCCGAATGCTGAAGTCGTGGGCAACCCGGTACGCGTTGACGTGCTGGCGCTGCCACTGCCGGAACAGCGTCTGGTCGGGCGCGATGGCCCCATTCGCGTGCTGGTGGTTGGCGGTTCACAGGGCGCGCGCATCCTGAACCAGACGATGCCGCAGGTGGCGCAACGTCTGGGCGATGTGGTGACTATCTGGCACCAGAGCGGTAAAGGCGGTCAACAGACCGTGGAGCAAGCCTATGCCGATGTCGGTCAGGCTCAGCATAAAGTGACCGAGTTTATTGACGATATGGCGGCGGCCTATGCGTGGGCTGATGTGGTGGTGTGTCGCTCCGGCGCGCTGACGGTGAGCGAGATTGCGGCGGCGGGGCTGCCGGCGATTTTCGTGCCGTTCCAGCATAAAGACCGCCAGCAGTACTGGAACGCGCTGCCGCTGGAAAAAGCGGGCGCGGCAAAGATCTACGAGCAGCCGCAGTTTACGGCACAAGCGGTCGCGGACACGCTGGCAAGCTGGGATCGCAACACCTTGTTAGAGATGGCTGAACGCGCGCGCGCGGCGGCTATCCCGGATGCTACCGAGCGGGTAGCAAAAGAAGTGAGCCTGGCAGCAAAGGCTTAATCATTGCGGCGCGCTGGCGTCGCCCGAATTTTAGAAGTGATGGCGTTTAAAGAATGAATACACAACAACTGGCGAAACTGCGTTCTATCGTGCCCGAGATGCGTCGCGTCCGGCACATTCACTTTGTTGGCATCGGCGGCGCCGGGATGGGCGGTATTGCCGAAGTACTGGCCAACGAAGGGTATCAGATCAGCGGTTCCGACCTGGCGCCAAACCCGGTAACGCAGCAGCTGAGCAAGCTGGGCGCCACCATTTATTTCAACCATCGCCCGGAAAACGTGCGCGATGCGAGCGTTGTTGTGGTGTCGACGGCGATTTCTGCCGATAACCCGGAAATCGTGGCGGCGCATGAAGCGCGCATTCCGGTGATTCGCCGCGCAGAGATGCTGGCAGAACTGATGCGTTTTCGTCATGGCATCGCCATTGCCGGTACGCACGGCAAAACCACCACCACCGCAATGGTGGCCAGTATTTACGCGGAAGCGGGGCTGGACCCGACCTTCGTTAACGGCGGCCTGGTGAAAGCGGCAGGTGTACATGCGCGTCTCGGTCACAGCCGTTATCTGATTGCGGAAGCCGATGAGAGCGACGCGTCGTTCCTGCATTTGCAGCCGATGGTGGCCATTGTCACCAACATCGAAGCTGACCACATGGATACCTACCAGGGCGACTTCGAAAATTTAAAGCAGACGTTCATTAATTTCCTGCACAATTTGCCGTTTTATGGTCGTGCCGTGATGTGTGTGGACGATCCCGTTATTCGCGAGCTGTTGCCGCGCGTGGGTCGTCAGATTACTACCTACGGTTTTAGCGACGATGCCGACGTGCGCGTCGAAGGCTACCAGCAAATAGGCCCGCAGGGACACTTCACGCTGGTGCGTCAGGACAAAGAGGATCTGCGCGTGACGCTGAACGCGCCGGGCCGCCATAACGCGTTAAACGCTGCGGCGGCGGTTGCAGTGGCCACGGAAGAGGGCATTGAAGATGACGCGATTCTACGCGCGCTGGAGAGCTTCCAGGGCACCGGTCGTCGCTTCGATTTCCTGGGCGAATTCCCACTGGCGGAAGTGAATGGTAAAGAAGGCTCGGCGATGCTGGTGGATGATTACGGTCATCACCCGACGGAAGTGGACGCGACGATTAAAGCCGCGCGCGCTGGCTGGCCGGAGAAAAAACTGGTGATGGTCTTCCAGCCGCACCGTTATACCCGTACGCGCGATCTGTATGACGATTTTGCCCACGTGCTGACTCAGGTCGACGCGCTGCTGATGCTCGACGTTTACCCGGCTGGCGAAGCGCCGATTCCGGGCGCGGACAGCCGTTCGCTGTGCCGTACTATTCGCGGGCGTGGAAAAGTGGACCCGATTCTGGTCTCCGACCCGGCGCAAGTCGCTGAAATGCTGGCATCAGTACTGACGGGTAATGATCTTGTTCTAATTCAAGGCGCGGGAAATATTGGTAAAATCGCGCGTAACTTAGCTGAAATCAAACTGAAGCCGCAAACTCAGGAGGAACCGCGTCATGGCTGATAAAATCGCGGTTCTTCTCGGCGGCACTTCCGCCGAGCGCGATGTGTCGCTCAACTCCGGCGCGGCGGTGCTGGCAGGCCTGCGTGAGGCTGGTGTTGACGCCCATGCGGTCGACCCAAAAGAGACCGATGTTACCCAGTTGAAAAATATGGGGTTTCAGAAAGCGTTTATTGCGCTGCACGGTCGAGGCGGGGAAGATGGCACGTTGCAGGGGCTGCTGGAGCTGATTCAACTGCCTTACACCGGCAGCGGTGTGATGGCATCGGCCATCTCGATGGACAAACTGCGCAGTAAATTGCTGTGGCAGGGGGCCGGATTACCGGTCGCGCCGTGGGTCGCTATTGAGCGCCAGGCCTTTGAAAATGGGCTGTCTGAGGATGTTCAGGCGCAGATTGCCGGGCTGGGATTGCCGCTGATCGTCAAGCCGAGTCGTGAAGGTTCCAGCGTCGGCATGTCGAAAGTGACCGAGATTGCAGAACTGGAACCTGCGTTAGCGCAGGCGTTTCAACATGATGATGAAGTTCTGATTGAGAAATGGCTCAGTGGCCCTGAGTTTACGGTCGCGGTGCTTGGTGAAGAAATTTTACCGTCAGTTCGCATCCAACCGGCCGGAACCTTCTATGATTATGAGGCGAAGTATCTGTCTGATGAGACAAAATATTTCTGCCCTGGTTGTGAAGAATCAGCCCAGGAAGCGGCAATGCAATCTCTGGTGCTGAAAGCCTGGAAAGTTTTGGGTTGTCAGGGGTGGGGTCGTATCGACGTCATGCAGGACAGCGATGGGCAGTATTATCTGCTGGAGGCGAATACGTCTCCGGGGATGACCAGCCACAGTCTGGTGCCGATGGCGGCGCGTCAGGCGGGAATCAGTTTCTCGCAGCTGGTAGTACGAATTCTGGACCTGGCGGGGTGATATGTCGCAGGCTGCGCTGAATACGCGGAACCGTGAAGAAGAAGAGTATGCGGCTTCACGGCGCAATAATGGAACGCATTTAGCGGGGATTTTGTTCCTGCTGGCGGTGTTGTGTACCGTGTTTGTGAGCGGCTGGGTCGTGCTTGGCTGGATGGAAGATGCGCAGCGTTTGCCCATCTCAAAACTGGTCGTCACCGGCGATCGTCATTACACACGTAATGATGATATCCGCCAGTCCATACTGGCATTGGGCTCGCCGGGAACCTTTATGACTCAGGATGTCAACATCGTTCAGAGTCAGATTGAACGCCTGCCGTGGATTAAACAGGCAAGCGTAAGAAAGCAGTGGCCGGACGAATTGAAGATTCATCTGGTTGAATATGTGCCAATTGCGCGTTGGAATGATCAGCACATGGTGGATGCGGAAGGTACGGCCTTCAGCATTCCGGCCGATCGAACCAGCAAGCAGAATTTGCCTATGCTCTATGGCCCGGAAGGCAGCGCAAGCGAAGTCTTGCAGGGTTATCACGACATGGGCGCGGTGCTCGCGAAAGGGAAGTTCACGTTGAAGGTTGCGGCGATGACCGCGCGCCGTTCGTGGCAGCTGACGCTTGATAACGGTATCAAGCTGAATCTGGGGCGGGGCGATACGATGAAGCGGCTGGCGCGTTTTCTGGAACTGTATCCGGTTCTGGAACAGCAGGCGCAAACTGAGGGTAATCGGATTAGCTATGTTGATTTGCGTTATGACTCGGGGGCGGCAGTAGGCTGGGAACCTGCTCCTGCGGCGGACACTAATCAACAACAGAATCAGGCACAGGCAGAACAACAATGATCAAGGCGACGGACAGAAAACTGGTAGTTGGACTGGAGATCGGCACTGCAAAAGTAGCCGCTTTAGTAGGGGAAGTTCTGCCCGACGGAGTGATTAATATCATTGGGGTCGGCAGTTGCCCATCCCGAGGTATGGATAAAGGCGGGGTTAACGACCTGGAGTCGGTAGTCAAATGCGTACAGCGCGCTATCGATCAGGCGGAACTGATGGCGGATTGCCAGATCTCTTCTGTATATCTGGCGCTTTCCGGCAAACACATTAGCTGTCAAAATGAGATAGGCATGGTGCCTATCTCTGAAGAAGAGGTCACGCAGGAAGACGTTGAGAACGTGGTGCATACGGCGAAGTCCGTACGCGTGCGTGATGAGCACCGTGTTCTTCATGTGATTCCGCAGGAATACGCGATTGATTACCAGGAAGGGATCAAAAACCCGGTCGGCTTGTCCGGCGTGCGTATGCAGGCCAAGGTACATCTGATTACCTGCCACAACGACATGGCGAAGAACATCGTCAAAGCGGTTGAGCGCTGTGGTCTGAAGGTCGATCAGCTTATTTTCGCCGGGTTGGCGTCAAGTTATTCGGTTCTGACCGAAGACGAACGTGAGCTGGGCGTCTGCGTGGTGGATATCGGTGGCGGTACAATGGATATCGCCGTGTATACTGGCGGTGCATTGCGCCACACCAAGGTGATCCCATACGCGGGGAACGTGGTGACCAGCGATATCGCCTATGCGTTTGGTACGCCGCCAAGCGATGCCGAAGCGATCAAAGTGCGCCACGGTTGCGCATTAGGCTCCATTGTGGGCAAAGATGAGAGCGTTGAAGTGCCGAGCGTGGGTGGACGTCCGCCGCGCAGCCTGCAGCGCCAGACATTGGCCGAGGTCATTGAGCCGCGTTACACCGAGCTCTTAAATCTCGTCAATGAAGAGATTTTACAGTTACAGGAACAGCTTCGTCAGCAAGGGGTCAAACACCACCTGGCGGCGGGGATTGTGTTGACCGGCGGCGCGGCGCAAATTGAAGGCTTAGCGGCCTGCGCGCAGCGGGTGTTCCATACGCAGGTGCGTATTGGCGCACCGCTGAACATTACCGGTCTGACGGACTATGCCCAGGAGCCGTATTATTCCACGGCAGTGGGCCTGCTGCACTACGGGAAAGAGTCCCAATTGAGTGGTGAAGCGGAAGTAGAAAAGCGCGTAACTGCATCGGTTGGTTCGTGGATCAAACGACTGAATAGCTGGTTACGCAAAGAGTTTTAATTTTTTAAAGAGACCAACGCACATTAACGGTCTCAGGCGACAGGCACAACGGAGAGAGAAACTATGTTTGAACCTATGGAACTGACCAACGACGCGGTGATTAAAGTCATCGGCGTCGGTGGCGGCGGCGGTAATGCCGTTGAACACATGGTGCGCGAGCGCATCGAAGGCGTTGAATTCTTCGCAGTTAACACCGACGCGCAGGCACTGCGTAAAACGGCTGTTGGCCAGACTATCCAGATCGGTAGCGGTATTACCAAAGGTCTGGGTGCGGGTGCCAACCCGGAAGTAGGCCGTAATGCGGCTGACGAAGACCGTGAAGCGCTGCGTGCAGCACTTGACGGTGCAGACATGGTGTTTATCGCAGCCGGCATGGGCGGCGGTACCGGGACCGGTGCAGCGCCAGTGGTTGCGGAAGTGGCCAAAGATTTAGGTATCCTGACCGTTGCCGTCGTGACCAAGCCTTTCAACTTTGAAGGCAAAAAGCGTATGGCATTTGCGGAGCAGGGGATCACCGAGCTGTCCAAGCACGTTGACTCATTGATCACCATCCCGAACGACAAGCTGCTGAAAGTATTGGGCCGCGGTATTTCCCTGCTCGACGCGTTTGGCGCAGCGAACGACGTACTGAAAGGTGCAGTCCAGGGTATCGCTGAGCTGATCACCCGTCCGGGCCTGATGAACGTCGACTTTGCAGACGTGCGCACCGTGATGTCTGAAATGGGCTACGCGATGATGGGCTCTGGCGTAGCAAGTGGTGAAGATCGTGCGGAAGAAGCGGCTGAAATGGCTATCTCTTCCCCGCTGCTGGAAGATATCGACCTGTCCGGCGCGCGTGGCGTTCTGGTCAACATTACTGCGGGCTTCGACCTGCGTCTGGATGAGTTCGAAACCGTGGGTAACACCATCCGTGCGTTTGCATCGGATAACGCGACCGTGGTTATCGGTACTTCACTTGACCCGGATATGAACGACGAACTGCGTGTTACCGTCGTTGCCACCGGTATCGGCATGGACAAACGTCCTGAGATTACCCTGGTGACCAACAAGCAGACGCAGCAACCGGCGCTGGATCGTTATCAGCAGCACGGTATGGCACCGTTGACGCAAGAACAGAAACCGGCTGCTAAAGTGGTAAACGACAATACGCCGCAGACCACTAAAGAACCGGATTATCTGGACATCCCGGCGTTCCTGCGTAAGCAAGCTGATTAAGAATTAGCTGGAAGTTGGGAATCTGCGCTCTTTGTGCTAAACTGGCCCACCGAATGTGTAGTACACTTCGGTTGGATAGTTAATTTGGCGAGATTATACGATGATCAAACAAAGGACACTTAAACGTATCGTTCAGGCGACTGGCGTCGGTTTACACACCGGCAAAAAGGTCACACTGACGCTACGCCCTGCGCCGGCAAATACCGGGGTCATCTATCGTCGCACCGACTTGAATCCATCGGTAGATTTTCCGGCTGATGCCAAATCTGTGCGTGATACTATGCTCTGTACTTGCCTGGTCAACGAGCATGACGTGCGGATTTCTACCGTAGAGCACCTGAACGCCGCGCTGGCGGGTCTGGGTATCGATAACATTGTTGTTGAAGTCGATGCGCCAGAAATCCCGATTATGGACGGTAGTGCTGCGCCATTCGTTTATCTGTTGCTGGATGCCGGCATCGATGAACTGAACTGTGCGAAGAAATTTGTCCGTATTAAAGACACCGTTCGCGTTGAAGATGGCGACAAATGGGCTGAATTCAAACCGTACAATGGTTTCTCGTTGGATTTCACCATCGACTTTAACCATCCGGCGATTGACTCCAGCACCCAGCGTTATGCGATGAATTTCTCCGCTGACGCCTTTATGCGCCAGATCAGCCGTGCACGTACCTTCGGTTTCATGCGTGATATCGAATATCTGCAGTCCCGCGGCCTGTGCCTGGGCGGTAGCTTCGATTGTGCCATCGTTGTTGACGATTATCGCGTACTGAACGAAGACGGCCTGCGTTTTGAAGATGAATTCGTTCGTCACAAAATGCTCGATGCCATCGGTGACTTGTTCATGTGTGGTCACAACATTATTGGTGCATTTACCGCGTACAAATCCGGTCATGCACTGAATAACAAACTTCTGCAGGCGGTCCTGGCAAAACAGGAAGCTTGGGAATTTGTGACCTTCGAAGACGACGCAGAACTGCCTCTGGCGTTCAAAGCACCGACAATGGTTCTGGCATAAGCCTGACCATTTCGTAAATTCGACTGGCAACCTGGCACTCTCTCCGGTCAGGGAACCAGTCGTTTTTTCTTTTTATCCCCGTCAATCCGTTTTCCTGCCGTTGCCCGCTTAAAGATCACACTCCAGTGCAACCGCTGCTTTCTTAACCCGTTTTTCGTTGCTGTTTTCGTCATTCCTGCTGCTGTAGCGCGGCATTAATGGTAATATTCCCGGGCTAAAATAGAATAACGGTACTGAAACCGAAGGTGGAACTTTACGTGAGTGGAATGCTGACGCGTTGGCGACAGTTTGGTAGACGCTACTTCTGGCCGCATCTCCTGTTGGGGATGGTTGCTGCCGGTTTTGGCCTGCCTGCGCTTGCGAATAATACCGAGCCAGCTTCTCCCGCCCGCGCAACAACCAGTAATCATAATCCGACGCAGAGAATCGACTTCTCTCAACTGGCGCGGCTGGAAAATAACCGTCGTCCCTCATTCAGCGTCGACTACTGGCATCAGCACGCCATTCGCACCGTTATTCGTCACCTTTCTTTTGCCATGGCGCCGACGGCGTCACCGGTTGCTGAGTCAACATCTCCGTTGCAGGCCGCGCAGCATCTGGCGCTGCTGGATACGCTAAATGCGTTGCTGAATGTTGAAAGTCAGCCGTCCCTTATTATTGCTCAGGGCGCAGCGTTACCTGCGCTCTCACCTCACGTCTTTAGTATCCCAGCCTGGGTGAGCCAGGTGCAGGGCATCCGCGCCGGGCCGCAGCGCCTCGTCTGAAAATAACCGCTTTATTTCCTTTATTTTTCTGACTCCGAAATGTCGGGGCGTTTGAGATTTTATTATGTTAATCAAATTATTGACCAAAGTTTTTGGTAGTCGTAACGATCGTACCCTGCGCCGCATGCGCAAAGTTGTCGCTATTATTAACGCGATGGAACCGGAGATGGAAAAACTCTCCGATGAAGAGCTGAAAGCGAAAACCAATGAATTCCGCGCGCGCATTGAAAAAGGCGAAACCGTTGAGAGCCTGATTCCTGAAGCGTTTGCCGTGGTGCGTGAAGCCAGTAAGCGTGTGTTCGGGATGCGTCACTTTGACGTCCAGCTGCTCGGCGGTATGGTGCTGAACGACCGCTGCATCGCGGAAATGCGTACCGGTGAAGGTAAAACCCTGACCGCAACGCTGCCAGCTTACCTGAACGCGCTGTCCGGCAAGGGCGTGCACGTGGTGACCGTCAACGACTATCTGGCCCAGCGTGACGCCGAAAACAACCGTCCGCTGTTCGAATTCCTCGGCATGACCGTTGGTATTAACATGTCTGGCCTGCCAGCGCCTGCGAAGCGCGAAGCCTACAATGCCGACATCACCTACGGTACCAACAACGAATACGGTTTTGACTACCTGCGCGACAACATGGCGTTCAGCCCGGAAGAGCGCGTACAGCGTAAACTGCACTATGCGCTGGTCGATGAAGTCGACTCCATCCTGATCGATGAAGCGCGTACGCCGCTTATCATTTCCGGCCCGGCTGAAGACAGCTCGGAAATGTACAAAAGAGTGAACAAAATCATTCCTCACCTGGTCCGCCAGGAGAAGGAAGATTCCGACACCTTCCAGGGTGAAGGTCACTTCTCTGTGGATGAAAAAGCCCGTCAGGTTAACCTGACCGAACGTGGTCTGGTGCTGATTGAAGAGCTGCTGGTGAAAGAAGGTATTATGGAAGAGGGCGAGTCGCTGTACTCTCCGGGCAACATTATGCTGATGCACCACGTGACCGCCGCGCTGCGCGCCCATGTGCTGTTCACCCGCGACGTTGATTACATCGTCAAAGATGGCGAAGTTATTATCGTCGACGAACATACCGGTCGTACCATGCAGGGCCGTCGCTGGTCTGATGGTCTGCACCAGGCCGTAGAAGCCAAAGAAGGCGTTGAAATTCAGAACGAAAACCAGACGCTGGCGTCCATTACCTTCCAGAACTACTTCCGTCTGTATGAAAAACTGGCCGGTATGACCGGTACGGCGGACACCGAAGCGTTTGAATTCAGCTCGATCTACAAGCTGGATACCGTGGTCGTGCCAACCAACCGTCCGATGATCCGTAAAGATATGCCGGACCTGGTCTACATGACCGAAGCGGAAAAAATTCAGGCGATTATCGAAGATATCAAAGAGCGTACCGCGAAAGGCCAGCCGGTGCTGGTAGGTACTATCTCCATCGAAAAATCCGAAGTGGTCTCCCACGAGCTGACCAAAGCGGGTATCAAACATAACGTCCTGAACGCCAAATTCCACGCCAGCGAAGCAGACATCGTTGCGCAGGCGGGCTACCCGGCGGCGGTTACCATCGCCACCAACATGGCGGGTCGTGGTACCGATATTATGCTTGGCGGTAGCTGGCAGGCTGAGGTTGCGCATCTTGAAGATCCGACGCCGGAACAGATTGCGCAAATCAAAGCTGACTGGCAGGTGCGTCACGACGCGGTACTGGCGGCAGGTGGTCTGCACATTATTGGTACCGAACGTCACGAATCTCGTCGTATCGATAACCAGCTGCGCGGCCGTTCCGGTCGTCAGGGTGATGCGGGTTCTTCTCGTTTCTACCTGTCGATGGAAGATGCCCTGATGCGTATCTTCGCCTCTGACCGCGTGTCCGGCATGATGCGTAAGCTGGGGATGAAACCGGGCGAAGCCATTGAGCACCCGTGGGTCACCAAAGCGATTGCTAACGCACAGCGTAAAGTGGAAAGCCGCAACTTTGACATCCGTAAGCAACTGCTGGAATACGATGACGTTGCCAACGATCAGCGTCGCGCTATCTACACCCAGCGTAACGAGCTGCTGGATGTAACTGACGTCAGCGAAACCATCAACAGCATTCGTGAAGACGTGTTCAAAGCGACTATCGATGCCCACATTCCGCCACAGTCGTTGGAAGAAATGTGGGATATTCCGGGTCTGCAGGAACGTCTGAAAAATGACTTCGATCTCGAACTGCCGATTGCTGAATGGCTGGATAAAGAGCCGGAGCTGCACGAAGAGACGCTGCGTGAGCGTATTCTGGAAAGCGCGGTTGAAGTCTACAAGCGTAAAGAAGAAGTGGTTGGCGCTGAAATGATGCGTCACTTCGAAAAAGGCGTGATGCTGCAAACTCTCGACTCCCTGTGGAAAGAGCACCTGGCGGCAATGGACTACCTGCGTCAGGGTATCCACCTGCGTGGCTATGCGCAGAAAGATCCGAAGCAAGAGTACAAGCGCGAATCCTTCTCCATGTTTGCTGCAATGCTGGAATCTCTGAAGTATGAAGTGATCAGCACCCTGAGCAAGGTGCAGGTACGCATGCCGGAAGAAGTTGAAGCCATGGAACAGCAACGTCGTGAAGAAGCTGAGCGTCTGGCGCAGATGCAGCAGCTGAGCCATAAGAGCGATGACGAAGCCGTCGCGGAAGATCTGGCCGCACAAACCGGCGATCGCAAAGTGGGTCGTAACGATCCGTGTCCTTGCGGTTCCGGTAAAAAATACAAACAGTGCCATGGCCGTCTGAGCTAAGGTCATAATAAGAAAACAAAAGGCGCAGAGTTCTGCGCCTTTTTTATGGATAAGACAAAATGAAAATACTGCAAATATCCGTCGGCATCATTCGCAATGCCGCAGGCGAAATTTATATCACCCAGCGTGCAGCCGATGCGCACATGGCGCATAAATGGGAGTTTCCGGGCGGTAAAATTGAAGCGGGGGAGTCACCGCAGGAAGCGGTTATCCGTGAACTGCAGGAAGAGGTTGGGATCGTGACCACCTCGCTGCAGCCGTTTGATAAGCTGGAATATCAGTTCCCCGATCGCCACATTACGCTGTGGTTCTGGCTGGTTGACAGCTGGGAAGGCGAGCCGTGGGGCAAAGAAGGGCAGCCGGGACGCTGGGTTGCGCAACAGGATTTGGTGGCGGACGAATTCCCGCCAGCGAACGTGCCGGTGATTGAAAAGCTGATCGCGGGTTGATATGTGATGACGCCGGGCGGTTCCCGGCGTCGGATTTACTGCTGCTCTTCGCTCCAGTCATCGCTGTCGGAGAGATCGCCGCTGCTCGGGATTCGCTTCTCCTCCGCCGCCCATTCGCCAAGGTCAATCAGCTGGCAGCGCTTGGAGCAAAATGGGCGATAGGGGCTTTGTTCGCCCCAGACAACCGGTTTGTTGCAGGTGGGGCAGTTTACGGTGGTGACGTCAGACATCTTCTCTCCTTAGCAGCACGCCAGTTCAAAATCCAGACGCTCCGGTACCACGCCGTGCTCGCTGTCCAGCGGCATAAAGCGGATAGCAAAGCGGCTCTTGTGGCCGGAGATCTGCGGGTAAAGCTGCGAGGTCAGTTCAAGCTTCAGACGCAGCAGGTCGGCATCTTCACCGTTGTCCTGGTAAAAACCGTTCAGGCTGGTTTGCTTGCGGAACTGCGCTGAATTGCGTACCAGATCGAGAATTAACGTCAACGCCTGATTGAGCGGCTCCAGGCTTGCCAGCCAGGTTTCCACCAGCGCATCGCGCTGATGCTGTTTAGCGTGTAGCCAGATATGCAGCGTCGGCAGGTCGAAGCTGCAGCAACCTCCCGGAATACTCAGACGCTGACGCACCAGCGCAATCAGGCGATCTTCACGCAGGAACTGCCCGATACGCGGTGCCGCCATCAGGATGCTGCTGCTATTTTTCAATTGCTGACGCAGGGCGTCGATACGGCTGAGATCAACACCCGGGACTTCGCTCCAGGCGTTCAGTTTACGCTGTTGGCGTTCCAGCTCTTTGAGCAGTTCTGTGCGGATATCGCCGCGTTCGAACACATCCAGTAAATCCCCTACGTTGCGAAAAAAGTGCAGCGCGCTGGCGTGATCTCTGATGGGTAAATTGGCATTCAATTGCTCAGTCAGAAATTCAATACGCAGCCAGGTACGCATTTTTTCGTTTAGCGGATGCTCAAAAAGGATGTGGGTGTGCATTACGATTTTTCCTGTGATACAGCCTGTGCCGCGAGCTCAAGATAGTGCGCGTGAAGGCGAGCAACATCCGATGCAATGGCATCTGGTGTGCCGTTGTTATTAATAACGTCGTCAGCCACGGCCAGACGCGCTTCGCGCGTGGCCTGGGCTGCAAGAATATTTTCCGCATGCTCTCGCGACACGTTGTCGCGCTGCATGGTACGAAGAAGCTGGGTCTCGCGTGATACGTCAACGACCAGTACGCGATCGGCCCGCTCGTAGAGTTTGTTTTCCACCAGAAGAGGAACGACCCAAAGCACGTAAGGCGAGGTGGCCTGACGAAGCTGACGCTGTGTTTCCTGCTGAATCAAAGGATGCAGGAGGGCGTTGAGCCAGGCTTTTTCCTCCGGGTTGGCGAAAATACGTTCGCGTAGCTCCCGGCGGTTTAGCGCCCCTTCCGGGGTCAGAATGTGGTGGCCGAAATGTTCGGTAATGGCTGCTAGCGCCGGCGTGCCGGGTTCGACAACCTGACGGGCAAGAATATCGGCATCAATCACGTTAATTCCCAGGCAAGAAAACGCATCTGCGACCGTGCTTTTGCCGCTGCCGATGCCGCCCGTTAACGCCACTGTGTAAGTCATACCGCTTAGCCCTGGAATTTTAGTATGAAAATCATTTGGTTAAAAAGCTGGCGCCCGAAGTGTGCGAATCAAAGATGCACGGTACTATTCGCCAGGTAAATTTATGGGATTGTAGCTTAAAAAAAGTGAAAATCGCAGTCTTGCGAAGACCTGATTAGTGCGTATGATTGCATTACTGGAGTTGTGCTCTCAATTTAATTGCCATTAACCCCAGGAATTCGCACATGCGTATCGAAGAAGATCTGAAGTTAGGTTTCAAAGACGTTCTTATCCGCCCTAAACGCTCTACTCTTAAAAGCCGTTCCGATGTTGAACTGGAACGCGAATTCACCTTTAAACATTCAGGCCAACGCTGGTCAGGCGTACCGATTATTGCTGCGAATATGGACTCCGTGGGGACTTTCGGGATGGCAAAAGCGCTTGCCTCTTTCGATATCCTGACCGCCGTACATAAGCACTACTCCGTTGAAGAGTGGAAAGTCTTTGTGCAGGCCGAGTCTGAAGACGTGCTCAAGCACGTGATGGTCTCTACCGGGACCTCCGACGCCGACTTCGAAAAAACGCAGCAGATCCTCAAGCTGAACTCAGCGCTGAACTTTGTCTGTATTGATGTGGCTAATGGTTACTCTGAGCACTTTGTACAGTTTGTAGCGAAAGCGCGTGAAGCATGGCCGACGAAAACTATCTGCGCAGGCAACGTGGTGACCGGCGAGATGTGTGAAGAGCTGATTCTGTCTGGCGCAGACATTGTGAAAGTGGGTATCGGTCCGGGTTCCGTCTGCACAACCCGCGTGAAAACCGGCGTCGGTTATCCGCAACTGTCCGCAGTGATTGAATGTGCTGATGCGGCGCATGGACTTGGCGGCCAGATCGTCAGCGACGGCGGCTGCACCATGCCGGGCGACGTAGCCAAAGCTTTTGGCGGCGGCGCCGACTTCGTGATGTTGGGCGGCATGCTGGCTGGTCACGATGAAAGCGGCGGCGTGATTGTCGAAGAGAATGGCGAGAAATTTATGCTGTTCTACGGCATGAGCTCTGAGTCTGCGATGAAGCGCCACGTGGGCGGCGTTGCTCAGTACCGTGCGGCAGAAGGCAAAACCGTGAAGCTGCCGCTGCGTGGCCCGGTTGATAACACCGCGCGCGATATCCTTGGTGGCCTGCGTTCAGCGTGTACCTACGTTGGGGCCTCTCGCCTGAAAGAGCTGACTAAACGCACCACCTTTATCCGGGTACAGGAACAAGAGAACCGCGTGTTCAACAGCCTGTAACCCCTTTAACGCTGGCGCCGTATGCGCCAGCGTTATCCCGCTCCGCTGATGGCGTCTCCCAGATGAAAAATGGGCAGATACATCGCGACGACCAGCGTTCCGATAATTAACCCCGTGACGATAAGCAGCAATGGTTCCAGTATCGACGTCAGGTTTTCTGCCAGATTCTGAGTGCTCTCATTGTGATGCCGGGCCAGATTCTCCAGCATTTCATCCAGCGCCCCGGACGCTTCTCCGGTCCTTACCAGCTGTAAGCATAAAGGTGTAAACACGCCACTGTTTTCCATGGCCTGCCAGATCGTGCAACCCTGCGCCACGTCGTGATGTAGCCGGGTGATAACCTCACGCCACCACGGGCAACTAAGCGTTTCCTCAACGGTCTCCAGCCCCTGCAAAAAGGCGATGCCTGCGCGCTGCGTCAGCGAAAGGACGGTAAAAATCTGGCTGAGCATCTGGCCACGCCTGAGCTTGCCCAGGATCGGCAGCGCGAGCAACATCCGCTGACGAATACGCTGCCATGGCGGGTGGTTTTTTAACGCGGCGCTTAGCATCACAGGCAACAGCAGAAAAACCAAAAGAGGAAGGTACCACCGCTCAATAAAGGTGGCGCTTGCCATGACGGCCTGTGTCAGCGCGGGCAACGGCGTGTTGAAGGTGCGATAGATGGCGGTAAATTCTGGCAGTACAAAGCTGACCATCGCCACCACCACCAGTACGGCCAGCGATAAAATAATCAGCGGATAGCGCAGCGCCTTTTTCACCTTTGCCGTCAGCAGCAGTTGCGCTTTCTGTTGCTGAGAGAGCGCCAGACAGCATTGTTCCAGCTTACCGGTGATTTCACCGGTGCGAATCATCGCCAGGTAGAGTGGGGGAAAAGCCTGCGGCCACGGTTTCAATCCTTCCGATAATGTGACACCTTGCGCCAGACGGCTAGCCAGGGAGTCGAGAAGGGCACGCCATTGCGGTGCCGGGTGCTGCTGGCTGAGGAGCGCCAGGCTGTCTGATAACGTGAGCCCAGCCTGCAACAGGGTTGCCAACTGACTGATTACCGCACAGCTGTGCTGTGCCCGCCAGAGTGACGGGTTTATCGCACGGCGCTTCAACGAGAGGGCAATAATGTTCTGTTGCGTGAGCGCCATCAGCGCGCCAGGCCGATGGCTGGCCCAGAGCGTACCGCGATGCTCGATGCCGTTGGGGTCAAGCCCACGCCAGTACCAAAGCTGTTCACGCATCCTTTGGGAGCCCTAGCACGCGCAGTAATTCTTCCTGCGTGGTTAGCCCTTGCTCGACGGCCCGGCAGCCATTTTCAAACAGCGTTTTCATACCCGCTTCCCGAGCATGTATCATCAGTTCCGCCGGACTGCGTCCATTAACGATCCCCTGTCGTAGTGTGGGCGTAAGCGGCAGCAGTTCAAACAGCGCGAGACGGCCCTGATAACCATGGTAACAGTGCGGGCAGCCCGGTGCCGTCCAGTGCGGCAGCGGGCGTGGCCATAGCGACCGTGGGAGCGGCTGTTCACCGGGCGATGTCTGGCGGCAGTGTGGGCAGAGTCGCCGAACCAGTCTCTGTGCGACGACCATTAACAGTGCCGATGACACCATCCAGCGCGCCACCCCCATTTGCTCGAGGCGTACCAGCGTTTCGACGGTGGAGTTGGTATGCAGCGTCGAGAGCACCAGATGACCTGTCTGCGCGGCTTTGATAGCGATCTCCGCCGTCTCGCCGTCGCGGATTTCACCGACCATCACGATATCGGGGTCCTGACGCAGCAAGGCGCGCAGTACGTTCTGGAAGGTCAATCCAGCGCGCGGGCTAATCTGTGTCTGATTCAGACCATCAAGAGGGATCTCAATGGGGTCTTCCACACTGCAGATATTGACGTTACTCCGGTTGCGGCTTTGCAGCGCGCTGTAGAGCGTCACCGTTTTTCCGCTGCCCGTCGGCCCGGTGACCAGAATCAGCCCTTGCGGTTGATTTAACGCAGACTGAAGCTGCATTAGCTCATTGTCTGATAGCCCTAACCGTTGAAGATCAAGCGCCTGTTCCACCTTGTGCAGCAGACGCAGCACGGCTTTCTCGCCGTAGCGGCAGGGAAGCGTCGAGAGTCGGAATGAGAGCGGCTTATCGGCAATATCTATTGTGAACTGACCGTCCTGAGGTAAGCGCCGCTCGGCGATATCGAGGCCGCCGAGCACCTTAAGCCTGGCAATCAGCGGTGCCATTAACGGCAGAGCAATGGGGGCGAGAGGATGCAGCACGCCATCGACACGAAGCCGTACGCGAAGCGCATGTTCGGTCGGCTCAAAATGGATATCGGACGCGCGTTGAACCAGCGCTTGTTTGAGCAGATGGTTGAGCAGGTCAACCGCGTTATCACTTTCATCATGCGGCCTGGCATTGGTTAAAGGCGTCGACTGCTGCAGATATTTGTCCATCCTCTCCTGCGTCCAGCATTCAATATCGATGCGCTTTTGAGTGGCAAAGCGGAGCGAATCCATCAGCTCGCCAGGCGGCGTACCCACGACCGCGATACTCAGTTCATCGGCCGCGTTGCTGAGCAGTACCGCATGGTGACGTTGGCACAACGTTAACAATTGTTCCTGTTTCATCATTGCCCCTTCGCTTACTGAACATCAAAGCGGAAAACGTCTTCACAGGCCTGCTGGAGTGCGCCATCGTTCTGGATATCACAGGTGCGCTGCCAGCCGGTGATGCCGTTGGCGTTGTCCCAGCCGGGGACGAGGGTAACGGTCAGGCCGTTGAGGCTCTCCTGGCCGGTCAGGATAACCGTGCCCTGCGCGACGCTCATGGCTGAAACATAACGCGTGGTGGTCGGTGAGGGGATGCCATTGCTGCCTGCATCGCAGTTATCCAGCCCGCCGCGGTCGAGTGCGCACAGTTCGATCGCGGTGCGGTAGGGAACAAAGGTTTGCAGCATATCGGTTAGCGCTGCTTTGCGTAGGTAATTCTGGTAGGCCGGGATACCAATGGCGCTAAGAATGGCAATGATGCCGATAACGACCATCAGTTCGATGAGAGTAAAACCTTGTTGTTTGTTCATGTTCTGCTCCTTGCTGAAACTGGCGCTACTCTGGCAGAGGTTAACGCGGTCAGCGAGGGGCGAAGCGGTGTTCAGGAAGCCGCCTCCCAGCGTTTTTACTGGGGTTGCAGATGTGCAGGGGGAAGTGGAACGACGATCGGGAAAATGCCCTCGCGGTGGAGGGCATTATCAGGGGTTAGCGGAAACGCATCGACAGATCGAGCGCTCGCACATGCTTGGTTAGCGCGCCGACGGAGATGAAGTCGACGCCGGTTTCAGCGAACTCGCGGATGGTGTCGAAGGTCACGTTGCCCGAGACCTCCAACTGAGCCTGGCCTTGGGTAATGTTTACCGCTTCACGCATCTGCTCGGTATCAAAGTTATCAAGCATGATGATGTCGGCACCGGCCTTCAGCGCTTCACGCAGCTCTTGCAGGGTTTCCACTTCGACTTCAACCGGCACGTCCGGATGCAGCCAGAACGCTTTCTCTACTGCCTGACGCACGGAGCCGGAGGCAATAATGTGGTTTTCTTTGATCAGGAAGGCGTCGGATAACCCCAGGCGGTGATTGGCGCCGCCGCCGCACAGCACGGCGTATTTTAGCGCGGTGCGCAGGCCTGGCAGCGTTTTGCGGGTATCCAACAGTTGGGTATGCGTGCCTTCCAGCAGGTTGACGTATTTACGTACTTCGCTGGCGACACCGGAAAGCGTTTGCACGAAGTTCAACGCCGTGCGCTCGCCGGTGAGCAGAACGCGGGACGGGCCGTTAATCTCAAACAGCGGTTGATTAGCGATGACGGTATCGCCATCTTCAACGTGCCAGGTCAGGGTGACGTCATCGCCCGCCAGTTGAATAAAGACCTCTTCAACCCAGCGTTTACCGCAAAATACGCCGTCTTCACGCGTAATCACGATGGCATGAGACTGTGTTTTTTCCGGTAAGAGTTGTGCGGTAATATCGTTCTGTGCGTTCACTTCTCCGCCCAGATCTTCGCGCAGCGCCTGGGCGACAGCGTTAGGGATATCGAGATTAATACGTTCAAGTAGCGCGTCACGTCGATGGTCTGGGTTATAGCGGCGAGGCGGCATAATAAAGCTCCAAATTGGTAACGATGCAAAAGATTGAAACATGCTACTCTGAACCAGCAAGTATCACCATATTTTAGGAGATCCTGAATGCAGTTAGATAAGGGCTGGCTGGTGGGCGTTCGGCAGGTGCCGTCCCCTCATCACGATACTCGCCCACAGGATGAGGCCCCCTCGCTGCTGGTTGTGCATAATATTAGCCTGCCGCCCGGTCAATTTGGCGGCCCGTGGATAGATGCCCTGTTTACTGGCACGCTCGACCCCAACGCCGATCCATTTTTTGCGGAAATTTGTCATCTGCGGGTGTCAGCCCACTGCTTGATCCGTCGTGATGGTGAGATTGTGCAGTACGTTCCCTTTGATAAACGCGCCTGGCATGCCGGCGTTTCCAGCTATCACGGGCGCGAGCGATGTAATGATTTCTCTATCGGTATTGAGCTCGAAGGTACCGATACGCTGGCCTACACCGATGCGCAGTATGCGCAACTGGCGGCCTTAACCCAGTTGCTCATTGCCGAATATCCCCTCATTGCCGATAACATGACTGGCCACAGTGATATCGCGCCTGTGCGCAAAACCGATCCCGGCCCGGCGTTTGACTGGGCGCGTTTTCGCGCGCTGGTCACCCCCTCGTCAGATAAGGAGATGACATGACGTTGTTTACCACACTTCTGGTTCTGCTTGCCGAGCGTCTGTTTAAACTCGGTGAACACTGGCAGCTCGACCATCGTCTGGAAGTGCTGTTTCGCCGGGTGAAGCACTATTCTCTGGGCGCCACGTTGCTGATGACCATCGCGGCAATGGCCGTGGTCGGAATTATTCAGCGTGTGCTCGATGGGCTGCTGTTTAACGTGCCACAGCTTATTTTCTGGATTCTGCTGGGGCTGTTGTGTATCGGCGCGGGCCGCGTTCGTCTGCATTATCACGCCTATCTGAAGGCGGCATCGCGCAATGATGCCCACGCCCGTGAGGCGATGGCCAGCGAGCTGACAATGATTCATGGCGTCCCGCCGGGTTGCGATGAGCGCGAGTTCCTGCGTGAATTGCAGAATGCGCTGCTGTGGATCAACTACCGTTTCTACCTGGCCCCGCTGTTCTGGTTCGTGGTGGGGGGCTCGTGGGGGCCGATGGCGTTGATAGGCTACGCGTTTTTGCGTTCGTGGCAGTCTTTCCTCGCGCGTTATCAGACGCCGCATCAGCGCTTGCAGTCAGGGATAGACGCAATCCTGCATGTGGTGGATTGGGTTCCTGTTCGTTTGGTTGGCGTGGTATATGCGCTGATTGGCCACGGTGAGAAGGCGCTTCCGGCGTGGTTTGCTTCGTTGGGCGACCGGCATTCTTCGCAGTATCAGGTGTTGACGACGCTGGCGCAGTATTCGCTTGCCCGCGAACCGCACGTGGATAAGGTGGAAACGCCAAAAGCCGCGGTCTCGATGGCGAAAAAAACCTCGTATGCGGTGGTGGTGGTAATGGCGCTGCTGACGATTTATGGAACGTTAGTGTAGTTTTTGCCCGGTAAACGTCGCGTTACCGGGCAATGCGTTTATAGCGTATCTGCCGGCGGGATGCCGAAGTCTGGCATTCCGTCTTCCGTCCAGCGGACCGTTTTCAGGCGGGTGTGGCGATTCGGGTCGTACAGCGGGTCGCCTTCAATTTCCGTGTAGTTCCTCGCGTGATACACCAGCACATCATCACCTTCCGGCGTCTGCGTAAAGCTATTGTGTCCAGGACCGTACTGACGATTTTCGTAGCTGGTGGTGAATACCGGCTCCGGTGACTTATGCCAGTTTTCCACGTTGGTCATGTCGGCATCTTTATCAATCCACAGCAGGCCCATGCAGTAGTTTTCGTCGGTGGCGCTGGCGGAGTAGCTGATAAACAGGCGGTTGCCGTGAGTGACAACGGCAGGCCCTTCGTTCACCAGAAAACCGCGACATTCCCAGTCGAATTCGGGTTTGCTGAGCATGACGGGCTTACCTTTCAGGGTCCACGGGTTTTCCAGCTCGGCCAGATACAGGTTGGAGTTACCGGCAATCTCCGGAGACTTTTGCGCCCACAGATACCACCGTTTACCCTGATGTTCGAAGGTGGTGGCGTCGAGACAGAAGGTGTCGAACGGCGTTTTTACCTGACCTTTCTCAACCCATTTCCCACTGAGCGGATCGGCGTCGCTGCACTCCAGCGCAAACATGCGGTGCTGGAACATCCCCAGACTGTCGAACGCCTGAGTGTGGGCGGCGGCGAAGTAGATATACCACTTGCCGTCAATGTGGTGCAGCTCCGGCGCCCAGATAAGGTTGCTCATCGGGCCGCTGTCCGGCTTGCGCCAGACCACTACCGGCTCAGCGGTGCGCAGGCCGTCGAGGTCCGTGGCGCGGCGGATCTCCAGCCGATCATATTCCGGCACAGAGGCGATAAAGTAGTACGTATCCTTATGGCGCAGAATAAACGGATCGGCGCGTTGCTCAATAAAGGGGTTAGGCCAGTTCTTCATCAGGCTTTCCTTACGTGTTCAGTCGTTTTCAATTCTTGCTGGTATTCATTCAGCTCGCGGTAGTTATTGCGGCGTTTTTCGAGATCTTCCTGAATCTGTTTCATCAGGTTGCGGTCAACTTTCAGCAGACGGACCACGCCTGCGGTAATCAGATAGCCCACGCCAGGAATCACGGTGAACAGCAGCATAATACCGTTGAGGGTGGTGTCGCTTTGCGCCTTGGCGCCCGCGTCGTAGCCATACCAGGAGAGCAGGAAGCCAACCATGGCACCGGCAACCGCAAGCCCCACCTTCAGGAAGAACAGGTTGCCGGAAAAGCTGATGCCGGTGATACGTTTGCCGGTTTTCCATTCGCCATAATCATCAACGTCGGCCATCAGCGACCAGTGTAGCGGAGACGGGATCTGGTGCAGCACGTTCAGCAGGAAGTAGAGCACCACGATCAGCACGGTGGCGTGCGGGTCGAAGAAATAGAAGGCGATAGAGAAGACGGCCAGTACGATGTTGGTCCAGAAGAAGACCTGCAGTTTACACCAGCGATCGGTCAACACTTTGGCCAGCATACTGCCGATCATCATGCCGACCACGCCCAGGCTGATAAAAATAGTGGCGAAGTGCGTGCTTTCGCCCATCACCCAGGTGACGTAGTACATAGTGGCGGCCATGCGGATAAATCCCGGGCATACGTTGCACAGGGTCAGCAGCAGAATGCGCACCCACTGGTCGTTTTTCCAGACGTCTTTTAAATCCTGCTTCAGTTCATCGTTGGTCTGTACCGCCGGGCGTACGCGTTCACGTACGGTGGCAAAGCAGAACAGGAACATACACATGCCGATAAAGGCCAGCACGGTCATCGCCATCTGATAGCCTTTGGCTTTGTCTTCGCCGCCAAACCAGTCGGCCATCGGCAGCAGGGTCAGCGACAGCAGCAGGGTGGCGATGCCAACCAGTACAAAGCGATAGGACTGGCAGGCGACGCGCTCTTTCGGGTCGTTGGTAATCACGCTACCCAGCGAGCAGTAAGGAATGTTGATGGCGGTATAGGTGACCGACAGCAGGAAATAGGTGACAAACGCATAGATAACTTTGCTGCTATAGCTCCAGTCTGGCGTGGTGAACATCAGCACGCTGAACAGCGCATAGGGGAAGGCTATCCACAGCAGCCATGGACGAAAGCGACCATACTTACTGCGGGTACGGTCGGCCAGCGCGCCCATAATCGGGTCGGTAACAGCGTCGATAACGCGGATTGAGAGCAGCAGTACGCCCACCAATGCTGGCGCCAGTCCAAAAATATCGGTGTAAAAATAGTTAACGAACAGCATGATAGCGCCGAAGATGATGTTGCATCCTGCATCGCCCATGCCATAACCAATCTTCTCTTTTACTGACAGTTTACTTGCGTCCATCGCCAGATCTCTCTTGGGGAATATGGAGAAGATTATTGCCAGTTAAAGGGTGAAATGCGTAGCAGGATAACGTTGTTGATATGGAGAAAGCTGCTGCGAAAATGAAACTGTGAGGCAGGTAACATCAGGGAAAAAGCCCCCTCCGGGAGGAGAGGACCTGTCAGATTAGTGCGCTTTTACGGTTTTGGCGCTCTTCTGCTTAAACATAAAGCCGATGCCCAGAATGATGATCCATACCGGAATCAGCCATACGGAGATGGCCATGCCCGGAGTCATCACCATAATCACCAGCACGGCAGCCATGAAGACCAGGCAGATCCAGTTCCCCAGCGGGTAGAACAGCGCCGGGAAGCGTGTGGTGACGCCCTGTTGCTGTTTGGCTTTGCGGAACTTGATGTGCGCCAGGCTGATCATCGCCCAGTTAATGACCAGTGCAGAAACCACCAGCGCCATCAGCAGTCCGAATGCGGACTCTGGGGCCAGGTAGTTGATCAGCACGCACAGCGCAGTCACGACGGCGGAAACTAAAATAGAGCTCACCGGCACGCCGCGTTTGTCGACGTTCAGCAGCGCTTTCGGGGCATTGCCCTGCTGCGCCAGGCCGAAAAGCATACGGCTGTTGCAGTAGACGCAGCTGTTGTACACGGAGAGCGCGGCGGTCAGGACCACGATATTCAGGGCATTCGCCACGAACGAGTCGCCCAGTTCATGGAAGATAAGCACGAACGGGCTGACATCCGCGGTGACGCGGGTCCACGGCATCAGCGAGAGCAGTACCGCCAGCGAGCCCACATAGAAAATCAGGATACGGTAGATAACCTGGTTGGTGGCTTTAGGAATGCTCTGCTCCGGGTTATCCGCTTCCGCCGCGGTAATCCCAACCAGCTCCAGGCCGCCGAAGGAGAACATGATGATCGCCATCATCATCACCAGCCCCGTCCAGCCGTGCGGCAGGAAGCCGCCTTGTTCCCACAGGTTGCGCACGGTGGCCTGCGGGCCAGCGCTGCCGCTGAACAGCAGCCATGCGCCGAACAGGATCATCGCGATAACCGCGATAACTTTGATGATGGCAAACCAGAACTCCATTTCACCGAACACTTTAACGTTGGTCAGGTTGATGGCGTTGATAATCACAAAGAAGGCTGCCGCGGAAGCCCAGGTAGGGATCTCGGGATACCAGAACTGGATGTATTTACCCACTGCGGTGAGTTCCGCCATGGCAACCAGGACGTACAGCACCCAGTAGTTCCAGCCTGAAGCAAAGCCCGCGAAGTTGCCCCAGTACTTGTAGGCAAAGTGGCTGAAGGAGCCGGCTACAGGCTCTTCAACCACCATTTCACCTAGCTGGCGCATGATCATAAAGGCAATAAAACCGGCGATTGCGTAGCCGAGAATAATACCGGGACCGGCGGATTGAATGACGGAGGCGCTGCCAAGAAACAGGCCGGTGCCGATAGCGCCGCCCAGAGCAATCAGCTGGATATGGCGGTTCTTCAGGCCGCGCTTAAGCTGCGCGCCTTGCTGTTGACCTTCCATTGTGAAACCTCGTGTGTGGTTATTATTGTGACGCTGTTGTGCGTATGTACTTAAGAAATTCCGTTTTCTGTATTGTTATGTTTACGAAAAGCTTTTCTTAAAAAGAGGTAAGGCTCTTTCGTCATGAGCAGAATAGTGGTAAGCGCGAAGGAATGCACCTGCTTTATGAAGGGGTGATGACAGATTGGATAAAAAGACAACAACGGTCACGCCGCGCTGAAATGGCGCCATCGCGATAATATTGAAT
>NZ_JANEWH010000331.1:0-513 GCF_028069715.1 Kluyvera sp. Awk 3
TGAGACAGGTGCTGCATGGCTGTCGTCAGCTCGTGTTGTGAAATGTTGGGTTAAGTCCCGCAACGAGCGCAACCCTTATCCTTTGTTGCCAGCGGTTCGGCCGGGAACTCAAAGGAGACTGCCAGTGATAAACTGGAGGAAGGTGGGGATGACGTCAAGTCATCATGGCCCTTACGAGTAGGGCTACACACGTGCTACAATGGCATATACAAAGAGAAGCGACCTCGCGAGAGCAAGCGGACCTCATAAAGTATGTCGTAGTCCGGATTGGAGTCTGCAACTCGACTCCATGAAGTCGGAATCGCTAGTAATCGTAGATCAGAATGCTACGGTGAATACGTTCCCGGGCCTTGTACACACCGCCCGTCACACCATGGGAGTGGGTTGCAAAAGAAGTAGGTAGCTTAACCTTCGGGAGGGCGCTTACCACTTTGTGATTCATGACTGGGGTGAAGTCGTAACAAGGTAACCGTAGGGGAACCTGCGGTTGGATCACCTCCTTACCTTAAAGAA
>NZ_JANEWH010000332.1:0-506 GCF_028069715.1 Kluyvera sp. Awk 3
GTTCATACCTGCGCAATTTATTACAACATGGGAAGCTTCAGGAATTCAGAAAATACTATTGGCAATTCATTAAGCAAGGGAAAATGCATCAAAGTAACAAAGATGATGATTTCCTGAAAGAACAAAGACAGCATCGAGAAAAAATCCGTTTGTTTGCAAACCGTTTAGCGGAGGTTGAAGAGTTTAACTCTACATTGATTCTTAGAAATGAAAACCTAGAAAGTTTAAACGTTGAAAAGGAAGCGCTTCTCGAACAAGCAGTATCAAGAATAAAACAACTTGAAGCATCAAATAGCGAATTACAAAGTCGAGTGCAACAAGAGAGAATTGATGAAAAAATACCCGGCTATGTTGACAGCGTTAAAAGCGAACTAAGTTCAGATGACTTATATTTCATTAAAATGTCACAAATCTGGGCTTTTTGTGGCTGTGTTTTTGGATTACTTGCTGTATGTGCATCATTTTACACGCTCTACACCACCATTGACTTTAATAACCTTAAAGGC
>NZ_JANEWH010000333.1:0-486 GCF_028069715.1 Kluyvera sp. Awk 3
CATAAGGTCTCTTAATGGTTTTTTTCTTATAATCTAAAATGAAGGATCATTTTCGTACCCCATTTGATAACCATTCAATATAATATCTTGAAACTCTACAGCCATGACTTGACCTTTGGTTGTGTCTTTTTGTTTTATAAGTTGCTGTTCGTAGTTAAGTGTTTCTTTTCGGGCAGAGTATGATGTATTCGGTTTACCTGCCTTACGATCCTCAATCCCTTGATAGCAATTGAGGGAAACTCTTTTCTTCAACCCATTAATCATGTCATTTTCAGCAACGTGGTCAACCGGATAGAGCTTCATCGCAGTCTCAGCACTCTGTACTCGCTGATCTGCCATTTTACGCGCTGCGATAGCACATAGCTGGTAATCCGGGTCTGCATTCAATGTATCCTGCATTGCTTGCCTCCCCATTTCATAATAATTAGGTTGCGGCTTAGGTGCCTGAGCACATCCAGCTAACATTAATGATAGAGGTAATAAAAT
>NZ_JANEWH010000334.1:0-466 GCF_028069715.1 Kluyvera sp. Awk 3
GACAAAAGAAAAAATAAAAGTTGTGTGGATTGGCAATAGCCGCTGGGGTGAATATCTTGGTCATCTTGATTATAAAGGTTTAAATTCTGTTGTTTTACCCGCTTTAAAAAAATTCGAAAATTCAGGCAGGGAGTTAATTTATAAAGAATTTGATAGTTCCAAGGAAAAAAATACGCATGAAGTGATTTTGGATTACTTGAAAGATGCGGATATTCTCTTGGTCAGTTCTCTTGCTGAAGGAACACCATTACCTTTGCTTGAGGCAATGGCACAGGGCTGTGCGATTATTACAAGCGATGTAGGTATAGCAAGTGAAATTTTTAGTGAGGAGCAACAAGAATTTATCGTGCCGAGGAATTCCGATGCTTTCACTGAGGCTTTAATAAAACTCGATACAAATCGTAGTTTGCTTGAAAACATAAAAAAGACGAATAAACTAACTTACATTAAAAAATTTGTTGAAAGT
>NZ_JANEWH010000335.1:0-458 GCF_028069715.1 Kluyvera sp. Awk 3
CTTAGTAAGTGATATAATGCATAAAATAATGAATGATGGGATTGACGAATTAATCAAAAGGCTTGACTGGTAGTCAATTCCACCTTTCATATTGCTACCAATCATCTCTAGAGAAAAGAAAACTATGCAAGCGCATACAAGATAAGATATTAACTTTGGCGGCCTTACCTGAACTCGATTATAAACGCAAGCCCACAAAGAACCCGCCACAAAATCAAGAACAATAGTATTCCCCATAACATTTTTTAACGATGTATCAAGCCAACCAACATAGCCTATTTCATATTTGTTCTTCACAATTGACATTATAACGATAATGGCAATGGAACAGGCTAATGATGACTTTATCTTCCCTCTAAAGAAAAAAGAACTTATCGCAAATACAACATAGAAGTACATCTCATAAGCCAATGTCCAGTTAACATAGTTAGCTCTATCATAACTGCTATTTATTGGAG
>NZ_JANEWH010000336.1:0-455 GCF_028069715.1 Kluyvera sp. Awk 3
CGCCTTATCCAAACAACTAAATTAAAGGGTTTATATCATGAAAAGCATCAAAACTTTTGTCGCAGTTATGACTCTGGCCGCTTCTTTTGGTTCTTTCGCTGCGCAAACAGTGACCGCAACCGCCTCAACCATCGACGGCGCGGAAGCGAAAATTGCCGCTCAGGCCGAACAAGCAGGCGCCAGCTCCTACAAAATTACCCAGGCTTACACCGGTAACCGCGTGCATATGACCGCTGAACTGACTAAATAAGCCATTAGCTACTGTCGAAAGAGCGCCCTTGGGGCGCTTTTTTCGTTTCTGCCTGCCAGGCGACGTGACTTGCCACCTGTCCGCCGGGTGCGGATCGTCTCTTCCATCCCCATTCGCCGGGTTCGATTGAACATATATTGTGACGCAGGGCTGCGTGCTGGTGGTAGAGCAAAACTGAGTGTACAGCGATGAAGGTATATATAAT
>NZ_JANEWH010000337.1:0-450 GCF_028069715.1 Kluyvera sp. Awk 3
AATCATGACCTTAATATGGCAACGTTTATGGTTCCGTGGATAGCATATGCCAAAGGGGTCGGCACGTTAGAAAGAGATATATGCCACTATTTTAATGTTAGATCCAATGCCGCTAAGAAAAATTACCTTTTACTTAAAAAAATCAGAGACGAGGGGGGGGGGCCTCATTCGTTCTGCGCGAACGATTTTACTACGACGAAAACAGTGTTGCAGGACTATCAGTTAGCATTACTCTCGATGTTAGATTTTTATTATGACAATAGGAAATAAGATGTTAAATAGAAAAATACGGAAGTTGGTTAAAAATCCTAAACTATTCTTTAGTGATATGAATTTAAAGCGTTCTCGACAGATTAATGCTTTAAAACCAAAGAAAATCCTTGGGGATAATAAATTTACAGTCGTGTCGGCTGTCTATAATGTTGACAAATATCTTGAGCAATACTTTGA
>NZ_JANEWH010000338.1:0-439 GCF_028069715.1 Kluyvera sp. Awk 3
TTCGATTCATCATCGACTTGCGAAAATTTGAGAGACTCGAACACACCATTTATCTGTTCTTATTACGGAGAACAGACACAGTGTGTCGTTTCAATTTTCAGCTTGATCCAGATTTTTAAAGAGCAAATATCTCAAACGTCACCCGAAGATGAGTTTTGAGATATTAAGGTCGGCGACTTTCACTCACACAAACCAGCAAGTGGCGTCCCCTAGGGGATTCGAACCCCTGTTACCGCCGTGAAAGGGCGGTGTCCTGGGCCTCTAGACGAAGGGGACACTGAAGTCTCAATCGCAAGACGCCTTGCTATTTACTTTTCATCAGACAATCTGTGTGAGCACTTCAAAGAACGCTTCTTTAAGGTAAGGAGGTGATCCAACCGCAGGTTCCCCTACGGTTACCTTGTTACGACTTCACCCCAGTCATGAATCACAAAGTGGT
>NZ_JANEWH010000339.1:0-434 GCF_028069715.1 Kluyvera sp. Awk 3
GTACTCGTGATTGCTCATCTTAGGGTTTTGCTTATCGAGTTTGACGAACTTCCCATACTTGTTTTTATGTGGAAATACTGGCCGTTTTGCAACTTCTTCAATTTTTTGAGCTGTTCGTTTTTTACTACCAATCACAAAATTTAAAGAGTGAATAGTACGCCCACGCTTGATTTGTTCAACCTCAACGACTAAATCAGATTTCTCGTTAATCTCAGTTATTGCAGGTTCCAAAACACGTTGATTTAATGAATTAAATCTAGGGTATTTATTTTCAACCTGAAGCCATTCTTTTAGTTTTTCTACTGTAATTTCACGACTACCAACAGAGCGATATTGTGTAATTAGCTCATAAATTCGAATTGAATGTACACTGTTGAAATAAGCGATATGTTTGAGTTGATATTGCGTGAATTGCCCTTTAAGTTGCGTTAGGT
>NZ_JANEWH010000034.1:0-38949 GCF_028069715.1 Kluyvera sp. Awk 3
CTATTATATATTTGTAGTATGAATATTAATGAAGAAATGGTAAAGGCAGGGATATGGGTACGCGCTTGCTGCAAGCGCGTACCCGGAGAACATTAACGCGGAGACACAGTAACCTGTCGGCCATTGCTCGCCATCACGACGCGCTGACCAGCAGAGAAGCGAGTATCGCCCTGTTTCTGCACCACCATGATGGTGTTGCCGTCATCTTTACGAATTTCCAGTTCAACGCCCTGGGTTTTATTCATCGCACCCTGAACGCTCTGACCGGCTACGCCGCCTGCGACAGCACCCGCTGCGGTTGCCAGAGAACGACCGGTACCGCCGCCAACGGTGTTACCCAGGAAGCCACCCAGTACCGCACCGCCGATAGCGCCAATCACGTTGCTGTCATCGCCACCCTGAATTTGTACCGGACGAACGTGTACGATGGTACCGTAGGTCACGTTCTGGACCTGTTTCGCTTCGGATGCAGAGTAAACATCACCTGACAAACCGCTGTTGTTGACACATCCGGCCAGGGATAAACCAATCATTGAAACAGCCAATACACGTAACATCATTATGAATCTCCAGTTCACTAAGAATTGCTCTCATGAGCATCCGTACTAAACAATTATATGGTATTTGATCGGGGCGGTCATATATTCCGCATTCATTATTAACCATAATAAACCATCCTGGCTTAACCAACGGTAAACGCAAGGAAAACAGCGTCCCTCCTGAGATTCTTGCGAAAAAAGAGCACCATATTGTTAAAATTTTTTATTGGTTAATAGCATTACGTGGCACTTTATGCTGGAGTGTTAACTTTGCATAGCTGACTAAGGACGGCGTATGAAATCCGGGCGATATATTGGCGTGATGTCAGGGACCAGCCTTGATGGCGTGGATGTGGTGCTGGCGGTCATTGATGAAAATAGCGTGACGCAGCTGGCTAGTCTTTCCTGGCCCATTCCCATCGCGGTGAAAGAGGCGGTGTTGGCCATTTGCCAGGGGCAGCCTCTGACGCTCTCGCAGCTTGGACAACTGGACAATCGGCTGGGGAATCTCTTTGCGGATGCCGTTCTGGCGCTCATGTCACAAGAGAAGCTGGCAGCGCAAGACATTGTGGCGATTGGTTGTCACGGTCAAACCGTGTGGCACGAGCCGACTGGCGATGCGCCGCATACTATGCAGATTGGTGATAATAACATCATCGCTGCACGCACCGGTGTCAGTGTGGTTGGCGATTTTCGTCGTCGCGATATGGCGCTGGGCGGGCAGGGTGCGCCGCTGGTACCGGCATTCCACCAGGCTCTGCTGGCGCATGTCAGTGAACGCCGTATGATTCTCAATATTGGCGGGATCGCCAATCTTTCCCTTTTAATTCCCGGCCAGCCGGTGCGCGGTTTTGACACCGGGCCGGGGAATATGCTGATTGATGCCTGGATCTGGCGCAACCTTGGCAAACCCTATGATAAGGATGCGGAGTGGGCCAACGAAGGCAAAGTGATTTTACCTTTGTTACAGGACATGCTGAACGATCCTTATTTCGCCGCCCCGGCGCCAAAAAGCACCGGGCGCGAGTACTTCAACTACGGATGGCTGGCGCAATTCCTGGCTCGCTATCCTGGGCTGCGTGCTCAGGACGTACAGGCTACCCTGACAGAACTTACGGCGGTGACTATCAGCGAGCAGGTTCTGCTCAGCGGCGGCTGTGAGCGCCTTCTGGTCTGTGGCGGGGGGAGCCGTAACCCGCTGGTGATGGCTCGTCTGGCGGGTTTGTTGGCCGGGACTGAGGTCGCGACGACCGATGAATACGGTATTAGCGGTGACGACATGGAAGCATTGGCTTTTGCCTGGCTGGCGTGGCGTACGGTTGCCGGCTTGCCTGGCAACCTTCCGTCGGTCACCGGCGCATCGCAAGCGACGGTACTTGGGGCGATTTTTCCCGCCAACCCGCAGAAGAATAAGAGTTAACTGACATCTTCTTTTACACTGGGCCGATAGACTAAAGACAAACGGGAGTGGGACAATCACTCCTTGACCAGGAATGTCTAAAGGCTCAGAAAATATGAAAAAATTGCTTATCGTTGCCCTCCCTTTGATGCTCTCCGGCTGTAGCGCCTACAACCAATTTATGGAGCGGATGCAAACTGACACGCTGGAATACCAGTGTGATGAGAAACCGTTGACGGTGCATCTCAATAACCCACGTCAGCAGGTGAGCTTCATTTATGACAACCAGCAGCTCAATCTGGCGCAGGGTGTCTCGGCTTCAGGCGCACGCTATACCGACGGTATTTATGTCTTTTGGTCGAAAGGTAATGAGGCAACCGTCTACAAACGTGACCGTATCGTACTGAATAACTGTCAGTTACAAAATCCCAAGCGTTGAGATTTTCAGGCGAGCGGCGCACAATAACGTCACCCAATGATGACTAGTCCAAACGCCATGTCTGACAACGACGAACTACAGCAAATCGCGCATCTGCGCCGAGAGTACACCCGTGGCGGCCTGCGTCGCCACGACCTTCCTGCAGAACCTCTGCCGCTTTTTGAGCGCTGGCTCTCTCAGGCCTGTGAGGCAAAGTTAGCCGATCCGACGGCCATGGTGGTGGCGACGGTTGATGAAAATGGTCAGCCGTATCAGCGAATCGTTCTGCTGAAGCACTACGACGATAAAGGGCTGGTGTTTTACACCAACCTGGGGAGCCGCAAAGCGCACCAACTGGAGAAGAATCCGCGTATCAGCCTGCTGTTCCCGTGGCACATGCTGGAGCGTCAGGTAATGGTGATCGGCAAGGCGGAGCGTCTGTCTACCCTTGAAGTCGTGAAGTATTTCCACAGCCGCCCGCGCGACAGTCAGATTGGCGCATGGGTTTCCAAGCAATCCAGCCGAATTTCTGCGCGCGGGATCCTCGAAAGCAAATTCCTTGAGCTGAAGCAGAAATTCCAGCAGGGCGAAGTGCCGTTGCCGAGTTTCTGGGGCGGTTTCCGCGTCTCTATTGAGCAGATGGAATTCTGGCAGGGCGGTGAACATCGTCTTCACGACCGTTTTTTATACCAACGTGAAGATGGCGCGTGGAAAATCGACCGCCTGGCGCCGTAATCCCCCAAATTTGTTGTTTTAAGCGCTAGCGCTGACGCCCTCAGCGCTTTATTCTATAGAGCTTTCGCGTCTGGCGAAAAGTCGTGTACCGGCAAAGGTGCAGTCGTATATACATGGAGAATTTGATGGCAAGCAGTAACTTGATTAAACAACTGCAAGAGCGGGGGCTAGTTGCCCAGGTAACGGACGAGGTAGCGTTAGCAGAGCGACTGGCGCAAGGCCCGATCGCGCTCTATTGCGGCTTCGATCCTACCGCTGACAGCTTGCATTTGGGGCATCTTGTTCCATTGTTATGCCTGAAACGCTTCCAGCAGGCGGGCCATAAGCCTGTTGCGCTGGTGGGCGGCGCTACCGGTCTGATTGGCGACCCGAGCTTTAAAGCCGCCGAGCGTAAGCTGAATACCGAAGACACCGTGCAGGAGTGGGTGGATAAAATCCGCAAACAGGTTGCACCGTTCCTCGATTTCGACTGCGGCGAGAACTCCGCGATTGCCGCCAACAACTATGATTGGTTTGGCGGCATGAACGTGCTGACCTTCCTGCGCGATATCGGCAAGCACTTCTCTGTTAACCAGATGATTAACAAAGAAGCGGTGAAGCAGCGTTTGAATCGTGACGACCAGGGTATTTCCTTTACCGAGTTCTCCTACAACCTGCTGCAGGGCTATGACTTTGCCTGCCTGAACAAACTGCACGGCGTCGCGCTGCAGATTGGTGGTTCAGACCAGTGGGGCAACATCACCTCCGGTATCGACCTGACCCGTCGTCTGCATCAGAACCAGGTATTTGGCCTTACCGTTCCGCTGATCACCAAAGCGGATGGCACCAAATTCGGTAAAACCGAAGGCGGCGCAGTCTGGCTGGATCCGAAGAAAACCAGCCCGTACAAATTCTATCAGTTCTGGATCAACACCGCGGATGCTGACGTTTACCGCTTCCTGAAGTTCTTCACCTTCATGGACATTGAAGAGATCAATGCGCTGGAAGAAGAAGACAAAAACAGCGGCAAAGCCCCACGTGCCCAGTATGTACTGGCCGAGCAGGTCACCCGTCTGGTTCACGGCGAAGAAGGCCTGGTGGCGGCAAAACGTATCACCGAGAGCCTGTTCAGCGGTTCTCTGAGCGCGTTGAGCGAAGCTGACTTCGAGCAGCTGGCGCAGGACGGCGTACCGATGGTTGAGATGGAAAAAGGCGCCGACCTGATGCAGGCGCTGGTAGACTCTGAGCTTCAGCCGTCTCGTGGGCAGGCGCGTAAGACCATTGCCTCCAATGCGGTCACCATCAACGGTGAGAAACAGGCTGACCCGGAATATTTCTTCAAAGACAGCGATATTCTGTTCGGGCGTTACACCTTGTTACGTCGCGGTAAGAAGAATTACTGTTTGATCTGCTGGAAGTAATTTTCAGAAACAGGGGGGCGTGGGAAACTACGCCCCCTTCTTTTTATGTCGTCTGAGTAGAACCAATGAACAACATCCTCGCCATTCAATCCCACGTTGTTTTCGGGCATGCCGGCAACAGCGCCGCGGAATTTCCTATGCGTCGCCTCGGCGCCAACGTCTGGCCGCTGAATACCGTGCAGTTTTCCAATCACACCCAATATGGTCAATGGACGGGCTGTGTGATGCCGCCTGCGCATCTGACGGAGATTGTGCAGGGCATTGCGGCTATCGATCAGCTTAAGCGCTGTGATGCGGTGCTGAGCGGCTATCTTGGCTCTGCGGAGCAGGGCGAGCATATCCTCGGCATTGTGCGTCAGGTTAAAGCGGCGAACCCGCAGGCGAAATATTTCTGTGACCCGGTGATGGGCCATCCGGAAAAAGGCTGCATCGTGGCGCCGGGCGTGGCGGAGTTCCACAAACGCTATGCGCTGCCGGCGAGCGATATTATCGCGCCGAACCTGGTTGAGCTGGAGATTCTCTCAGGTCACGAAGTTAACAGCGTGAGTGAAGCCATCAGTGCGGCTCGCGAACTGATCGCCCAGGGGCCGGAAATTGTCCTGGTGAAACATCTGGCGCGCGCAGGCTACAGCGTCGATCGTTTTGAGATGCTGCTGGTCACCGCCGATGCCGCATGGCACATCAGTCGTCCGCTCATTGATTTTGGTTCTCGCCACCCGGTTGGCGTTGGCGATGTCACCAGCGGCCTGTTGCTGGTTAAGCTCCTGCAGGGGACAACGCTGCGCGATGCGCTTGAGCATGTGACGGCGGCAGTGTATGAAATTATGCTGACGACCAAAACGATGGGTGAGTATGAACTGCAGGTTGTTGCTGCACAGGACCTGATCGCGAAGCCCGAGCACTGCTTTAGTGCCACGCAACTGTAACTTAGCACCGAGCGCTGCAATGAATGCAGCGCTTTGTCGGGCTACGTTCGCGTAATCTGCACGTGCGATATAGCCCGGACGAAGTAAAAACGGATTATTTCAACCCTTCCGCCGCCAGCGCCGCGGCAACAGCCGGACGCGCCGCAACGCGAGCCATATAGTCCGCAATATTCTGATACCCCGCCATATCCATCTTCACGGCAAAGGCCCAGCGCAGCACGGTAAACAGGTAAGCATCGGCAATGGTAAAGCGAGAACCGCTGATCCACTGTGCGCCAGCCAGCGACTCATCAATATAGGCCAGCTTTTTGTCCAGCAGCGCACGAACCGTCGGTTTGTAGTCTTCCGGCGTATCCGGGCGGAACAGTGGAGTAAAGCCTTTGTGCAGCTCGGTGGCGATGAAGTTCAGCCACTCCAGCGTCTTGTAGCGGTTAATGCTGCCGACCGGCGCCAGCAGTTGACGGTCTGCGACGCTATCGGCGAGATACTGCATGATCGCCACGCCTTCAGTCAGCAGGGTATTGTCGTCCAACAGCAGGGCGGGAACCTGGCCTTTCGGGTTGACCTTCAGGAAATCGTCACCGTTTTCCATACGTTTGTGCATCAGATCGACGCCGATCAGCGTGAAATCCTTTCCGCTTTCCCGCAGCGTGATGTGCGATGCGAGGGAACAGGCGCCGGGTTTGTAGAACAATTTCATGGGTAACTCCTTCAGACTATGATTATTTTTGTTGTCCGTTGGCAGAAGGGCGGCCAATGGATATGAAAGTATGTTAGTGCCTGCGCAGATAAAAAAAAAGCCGCTAACATACGTTAGCGGCCCAAAATTATTCGTTTCCCGATGACATTATGCGGAAGCGACTTTACCGTCAGCAGCAGGCTTTGAGTCGTCCTGAGTCATACGGTTCAGTTTCGGTGCCGTCAGCAGCATCAGCACGGCGATAACGGCAGTGACAACGCCAATCTGCAGGAACACGCGGCCATACACTTCCAGAGACATCACCGGGTCGGTTACGTTTTCCGGCACCGCCATCATGCCAGCGACATAGCCGCCGATGATGTTTGCGCCAGCGGTAGTCAGGAACCAGCTACCCATGATGAAGCCCATCAGACGCTGCGGAACCAGCTGTGCAACCATTGCCAGACCCAGACCAGAGATCATCAGTTCGCCGATGCTCTGCAGGCCGTAGCTGATGATCAGCCAGTTAACGGAAACGATACCTGCGTCGGTGGCGAATTTCGCGCCCAGCGGCAGAATCAGGAACGCACCGGAGCACAGCACCATACCAATCGCGAATTTGGTCGGCATCGGCAGGGTGTCGCCCATTTTGTTGTAGATAGCGGCCAGAATCGGGCTACCAATGATGATCCAGAACGGGTTCAGCGCCTGATACTGTTCCGGTTCGAACGCGATACCCAGAATAGAGTGTTCAACGTTACGAATCGCGAAGAAGTTCAGTGAGGTCGGCATCTGGCTGTACAGCACGAAGAAGATGATCGCTTCGAGCATCAGGATAAAGGCCACAATCATCTTACGACGCGGCGCACCGGTCATGGAGAAGGTTTCTTTACCGAAGATAATGATGATGCCCAGTGCGATAACGCCCAGAACCATACGTGCGATGCCCTGGTTGTGCAGCAGCCAGGTCGCGATAGCGATCAGGATAACGACACCAACGATGGTCAGCAGCAGATTGCGGTAGTTAGTCGGCTCGAAGTCAGGTTTGGAACCGTACTGTTTAACCCAACGCTGGCAGAAGGCGAAGTTCACCACGGTGATCAGCATACCGACGACGCTCAGCGCGAACGCGGTGCTCCAGCCGTACTTGGCTGCCAGCCAAGGCGTTGCCAGCATAGAGAAGAACGAACCGATATTGACGGACATGTAGTACATGGTGAATGCACCGTCTAGACGCGGGTCGTCTTTGGCATAGCAGGTAGAGAGCAGGGAAGACGGGTTGGCTTTGAACAGGCCGTTACCCACGGCAATTGCCGCCATACCCATATAAACGATACCCGCGTCGTGGCCTGACCATGCGACTAAAGCATAGCCGATGGCGAGAACGACGGCGCCCAGCATGATAACGCGTTTTGTCCCCAGCACTTTATCGCCCAGCCAGCCGCCGATAGCAACCAGACCGTAAACCAGAGCACTGAAGGAAGAGAACAGAGTAATGGAGTCCGCTTCGGACATACCCAGCTGTTTCACCAGGTAAACGGCCATGATGCCCTGAAGGCCGTAGAAACCAAAACGCTCCCACAACTCGATAGAGAAAATGAGATAGAACGCTTTAGGTTGTTTGAAGGCGTTTAAGCTAACGCTTTCCGTTGGTTTTTTGTTTGCAGTAGACACATATACCTCTTATTTACATCCCATTTCATGGGGGGTGTACTGGGCGGAGATGCTCTTTTTGGCACCCGCCTTATAGTTATTCTGGAGGGAAACGGCAAGTAATGTTCACTATCCTGCGCCTTCAGACAAGGCTTTTGCAATACTCTGTTACAAATAAAAAATATGGTACAATCATCCGTCTTTGCAAATGTTATTTAGCGTTAAATTTCACTGTTTAAAAATTGACGGTTTATTCTTCTGATAAAGTAGGGCGAAACGCGTAACATAACCATATCTTCTGCTGATGACGCTTAAAAGTAGTGATATAGGCTGGATTCTGAAAAATTGCTGGATGATCATCTTGTGCTCTGTAAATGGGGCATTGTGATGATGGCGGCGTTTGCTACGTAAAGAAACATAAATGCAACATTATGTTGCTCGGATGTTCTCGTCAGCGTTTGTATAGAAATTTTCGCTAGTGATGACGTATTTAACCTGTCAAAGCGGTATATAAGCGCTAAAAGTGCCAAATACTGAATAATTATATGGGATTAAACGCTGCTTGAGTGAGGATGAGCATGCGTGGCGTTGACTTGCCACGCAGCCAGATATGAACTATAGCTCGGTTTTCTCTTTATATTCACAGAGATCTTCGATGAGACAAGAGCCACAGCGCGGTTTGCGCGCGATGCAGGTGTAGCGGCCATGAAGAATCAGCCAGTGGTGGCAGTCGACCTTAAACTCGGCAGGAACCACCTTTAACAGCTTTTCTTCAACCTGCTCAACGTTTTTACCGGGGGCGAAGTTGGTGCGGTTGCAGACGCGGAAAATATGCGTGTCGACGGCGATGGTCGGCCAGCCGAAGGCGGTGTTGAGCACCACGTTTGCCGTTTTACGGCCGACTCCCGGCAGAGCCTCCAGCGCTGTACGATCTTCCGGAACCTCCCCGCCGTGCAGTTCAAGCAACATACGGCAGGTCTTAATCACGTTTTCAGCCTTACTGTTAAACAGGCCGATCGTTTTAATGTATTCCTTCACACCGTCTACGCCGAGGTCCAGCATCGCCTGTGGGGTGTTGGCAACAGGGTAAAGCTTTGCCGTCGCTTTATTGACGCTCACGTCCGTAGCTTGTGCCGAAAGCAGCACCGCGATCAGCAGTTCAAAAGGGGATGTGAAATTCAATTCCGTAGTCGGGTGCGGATTGTTGTCCCGCAGACGACTTAAAATTTCCAGCCGTTTCGCTTTATTCATCAGGCTTTCTCTGCGCTATCAACGCCTGCATTTTCTGCGCTAGCAGCCTGTGCACGACGTTGTTTCGTCCGTTCGTCAATCAGGTATTTGATCGCCAGCAGCATACCGAGACCAATGAAGGCGCCCGGCGGCAGCATTGCCAGCAGGAAAGGGGTATCGGTATGAAAGACTTCAATACGCAATACTTTCGCCCAACTGCCCAGCAGGCCATCGGCGCCGTCGAAGAGCGTCCCATTACCCAGCAGCTCGCGAATTGACCCCAGCACAAACATCGTGCAGGTGGCTCCCATGCCAATAGCAAAACCATCCAGCGCCGACAGCGCCGGGCCTTTTTTGGCCGCAAAGGCTTCCGCGCGGCCCACCACGATACAGTTGGTGACGATCAGCGGGATAAAGATACCGAGAGACTGATACAGGCCAAAGGCGTAAGCGTTGATCAGCATCTGTACGGCACTCACCACCGACGCGATAATCATCACGTAGATAGGAATGCGAATTTCCGCGGGTGTCCAGCGACGCAGGCTGGAGATGGCCAGGTTGGTCAGTGTCAGCACCAGCGTGGTTGCCAGGCCCAGACCCAGCGCGTTGGTGGCGGTAGAGGTCACCGCCAGGAGTGGGCACATGCCCAGCAGCTGAACCAGCGCGGAGTTATTTTTCCAGAGCCCCTGGACAATAACCTCTTTAACTTCGCTCATGATTTACTCTCCACAGGATTGAAGTTGCGACAGTTGATTCGGCAGCGTTTTGGCATACAGCCCGGCGCGTTTCACCGCGTTGACCACCGCACGCGGGGTAATTGTCGCACCGGTAAACTGGTCGAATTGCCCGCCGTCTTTTTTCACCGCCCATTGACTGTCGTCAGGACCGGCGATTTTCTTGCCGCTGAAGAAGGTAATCCAGTCGGAAAGGCGGAGTTCGATTTTATCTCCCAGCCCCGGCGTTTCATGATGCTCGGTGACGCGTGTGCCCAGTACAGTACCGTTGAAGTCGGCGCCGACCAGCAGTTGAATGGCGCCGGAATAGCCGTCTGGCGCGGTGGCTTCTATTACTGCGGCCACCGGTTTATCGTCCTTGCGGGCGATATAGATTTTGTGCGCGCCTTTCCCCAGCTCGGGGGCGTCAACGACAAAGCAGCTCTTGAGCAGCGAATTATTATAGCTGTCAGCGGGAATGACCTGCTGGAAAAGCGCGTTTTGCTGCTTTTCTGCCTGTTCGTCGATGGTGTGCTTGGTTAACTGGTTGATCGCGGCGGTTAGCCCGGTAGAGCCTGCGGCGAACAGCGCCAGCGTGACACCGTGTTTACGCATGGTTTTTAACATCGTTATCCTCAGCGGTGTCCGTAAACGCGCGGGCGCGTGTAATAGTCAATCAGCGGTACCGTGATGTTAGCCAACAGCACGGCAAAAGCCACGCCGTCCGGGTAACCGCCGAAGCTGCGAATCAGCCACACCAGCAGGCCCGCCAGCGCGCCAAAGATCAGACGTCCGCGGTTGGTCGTCGAGGCGGTGACCGGGTCGGTCAGAATAAAGAAAGCACCCAACATGGTCGCGCCGGACAACAGGTGCATCTGCGGTGAGGCGAGGTCGTCCGGGTGAAGCAGCCAGCCAAGCGTCGCACAGACCATCAGACTTAACAGGAAGCTCACCGGGATATGCCAGCGAATCGCTTTTTGCCATAACAGGAACAGGCCACCCACAAGGTAGGCGATGTTTACCCATTGCCAGCCCACGCCGGCCAGCGCGCCATGATAAATCGCTGAGTTCAGGATATTTTCTACCGGCTGACCGGCATGGCGGGAGGTTTTAAAGGTATCCAACGGTGTTGCCTGGCTGATGCCATCAATACCTAACTTCAGGGCATTCATATCCTGACCCGCGACGGTGTGGCCAGTAAAGATCATCTGCACCGCGTCCATAAAACCCGGGGTGGCGGCGGCAACGCCGTGCGGCGGCAGCCAGGAGGTCATTTGAACCGGGAAGGAGATCAGCAGTACCACGTAGCCAATCATCGCCGGGTTGAATGGGTTCTGTCCGAGTCCGCCATACAGCTGTTTGGCGATAATAACGGCAAAGACCGTGCCCAGAACGACCATCCACCACGGCGCGAAAGGCGGAATACTGATGGCCAGTAACAAGCCGGTCAGCAGCGCTGAGTTATCGGCCAGGGTGCGGGGAATATTTTGCTTGCGCAGATGCAAGACCAGCGCTTCTGCAAGCAGGGCGGTTACTATCGCCAGGATGAGCTGAATAAAGGTTCCCCAGCCGAAAAACCAGCTCTGCACCAGAATGCCGGGCAGGGCGGCGACGATCACCAGCATCATAATGCGCGATGTCTGGCGATGGTTGTGGGTGTAAGGGGAACTTGCGATCTTGAAAACCATTTAATCCTCGTTAACGGCCTGAGCGGCTTTCCTGGCTTGAACACGGGCAATAGCAGCAGCAACGGCGGCTTTGCGTGGGTCGTCGTTGGCGGCGGGTTCGCTAACCGCGTTTTGCGCCGCTTTGCGCGCTTTGGCACGGGCGATGGCTGCCTCAACCGCGGCTTTACGCGGGTCAACGGTCTCGCTCTCGCTGACGACGGGCGCAGTTTCTGCCGATTGCGCCGCTTTACGGGCTTTGGCACGGGCAATGGCTGCCTCAACTGCGGCCTTACGCGGGTCAACGGTTTCGCTCTCGTTGACGACGGGCGCAGTTTCTGCCGATTGCGCTGCTTTACGTGCTTTGGCGCGGGCAATGGCTGCCTCAACCGCCGCTTTACGTGGGTCGCTGCTTGCCTCTGTCACATCGGCTTCTGGCTGCATTTCTGCTTTACGGGCTTTTGCACGTGCAATAGCTGCCTCTACGGCGGCTTTGCGTGGATCGATGACATCATTCGCGCTTTGACGTTTTTCCGCCTGAGCGGCGCGAGCCTGCGCTTTACGGGCTTCACGCGCGGCAGCGACGGCGCTGTTATCCGGAAGTGCGCCGGATTGAATCACAATTGGCTGCGTTGCCTGCTGCTGTTTTTCACGCACCCGCGCCAGGGCGGCATGAATAGCGTCCTGGTCTTTAGCGGTAGGCTGAACGGCCGCTTTTTTATGACGTTCCTCGCGAGCGATTTTCTCACGTTCAAGGCGCTGTTGACGCGCTTCGAAACGGGCTTTGGCTTCAGCGGCGCGCTGTTCTTCCTGGCGGATGGCGTTGATTTCCGCCTTTTCCTGACGGAAATACTGCACCAGCGGAATACTGCTTGGACACACCCATGCGCAGGCGCCGCACTCAATGCAGTCAGACAGATTATGGGCAGTGGCCTTGTCGTGCTGCTGACCTTTGCTGAACCAGTAAAGTTGCTGCGGCAGCAGGTCTGCCGGGCAGGCGTCAGCGCAGGCACTACAGCGGATGCAACCTTTTTCCTCTTCGGGTTCGCCCATTTCCGCCGCCGACGGGGCCAGCAGACAGTTGGTGATTTTCACCACCGGAACGTCGAGCCAGGGCAGAGTAAAGCCCATTAGCGGGCCGCCCATAATCACCATCTGGTCACTGGTCGGGCAGAATCCCGCGTGGCTCAGCAGATGTTTGACCGGCGTGCCGAGGCGCGCCCAGACGTTGCCCGGCAGCGAAACTGATTCGCCGGTCAGCGTCACCACACGTTCAGTGAGGGGCTCGCCGTCAATCACCGCACGTTTCACCGCGAAGGCCGTACCGACGTTTTGCATCAGGACGCCAATGTCGGAAGAACGCCCGCCGTGCGGTACCTGTTTACCGGTTAAAATTTGCGTCAGCTGTTTCGCGCCGCCGGAGGGGTATTTGGTTGGGATGACACGCAAACTGATGCCATGGCAGCCTGCAAGCACGGCGCGCATCATTGAGATGGCCTGCGGCTTGTTATCTTCGATGCCAATCAGCACCTGCTGTGGCTGCAGAATGTGTGCCAGAATCTGGATGCCTTCGACAATCTGCGCCGCGCAGTCCTGCATCAGGCGATCGTCGGCGGTAATGTATGGCTCACATTCGGCGGCGTTGATGATTAACGTCTCAATTTTATCGCCACCGCCGCGCAGTTTGCTGCCCGTCGGGAAGCCCGCGCCGCCTAAACCGGCCACGCCGAACTGATGAATACGTTCAATCAACGCTTCACGGCTGTGATTTTTGTAATCATGCCAGCCGTCGCGAGTTATCCACCGGTCTTCACCGTCGGCATCAATGATCACGCTCATTTCCGGCAGCGCAGAAGGGTGCGCGGTCGCATGAGGTTCAATGGCGACAACCGTACCTGACGTTGGCGCATGAACGGGCAGCATACGCCCCCAACCACGGGTTAGCGGCTGGCCGCGCAGAACGCGATCGCCCGGCTGAACGCACAGTTCGCCTTCGGCGCCGATGTGCTGCTTCAGAGGAATAACAAAACGCTGGGCAAGCGGTATCTGGCGCAGTGGCGTCCCGTTAGACTGCGTTTTCATCTCTGGCGGGTGAATACCCCCGTCGAAATCCCAGATTTTGTCTTTTCTGAAGGCGGAGAATAGCTTAAGCATGGTGTTCCACAGGAATAATTCGTACCGGGATCGTTTGCAGATCCCATTTCCAGCTTTCGGTGGTCGTTACTACCGGGCGTAACTCAATACACTGAGTAGGGCACGGGGCAACACACAAATTACAGCCGGTACACAGATCGCTCACCACGGTGTGCATGGCACGCGTGGCGCCAATGATGGCATCCACCGGGCAGGCCTGTATGCATTTGGTGCAGCCGATACAGTTATTTTCATCGATAACCGCCAGCATACGCACAGGCTCCGACACCGCTTCGTCGCCGCCAATGGGCTGCGGGTCGACGTTCAGTAACTCGGCGATTTTCAGCATGACGGCTTCACCGCCAGGCGCGCAGCAGTTAATTTTTTCACCGTTACTGACCGCTTCGGCGTAAGGGCGACAGCCAGGGTAGCCGCATTGGCCACACTGGCTTTGCGGCAGCAGTTCATCAATTTTTTCGACTACCGGGTCGTCCTCAACGGCAAAACGGCGCGAGGCGTAACCGAGAATGACGCCAAAAATCAGCCCTAACACGCTGATTGCAGCGACAGCAATCCAGAAGGTCATCATTACAACTTCACCAACCCACTAAAGCCCATAAAGGCCAACGACATTAAACCTGCGGTAATCAACGCAATGGCGTTGCCGCGGAAAGGGGCGGGAACGTCGGAGACCACCAGGCGTTCGCGGATGGAGGCGAAGAGCACCATAACCAGCGAAAAGCCCACGGCGGCGGAGAAACCGTACAGCGCCGATTGCAGAAAATTGTGGCCGAGGTTGATATTCAGCAATGCCACGCCGAGCACGGCGCAGTTGGTGGTGATAAGCGGCAGGAAAATACCCAGCAGACGATACAGCGCCGGGCTGGTTTTACGCACCACCATTTCGGTGAACTGGACGACCACAGCAATGACCAGAATAAAGGCCAGCGTGCGCAGGTAGACTAAATCCAGCGGGATGAGGATCCAGGTGTCAATAAGCCAGGCGCAAATAGATGCCAGCGTCATCACGAAGGTTGTCGCCAGCCCCATTCCCATAGCGGTTTCCAGTTTTTTGGAAACGCCCATAAACGGGCACAGCCCAAGGAACTTCACCAGGACGAAGTTATTTACCAGAACTGTACCGATAAAGAGCAATAAATAGTCAGTCATCATTCGACCTGTAACAAAAAAAGCCACCTATTATCTGACAAAGTGCCTCAAGCGACAACAGGTTAACTGTGGGGTTATTACGCGCGGGTAAAGGTGCGTTTAACCCGTTGAGAACGCTTGAGATAAGGCACAATCAGCGCGGCTGCCAGCAGGGGAAGCAGAAGTTGACGCACGGCCAGATCATCGGAGATAGGCGAAAACGCAAAAGCTTTGACTGCCAGCAGTACGCCAATCATCAGCCAGATGATGTAGTGTTTTGGCGCGTTGTGTCTGCGTTTGAAGAAAGCAATTGTCAGCCACAGCGTGTAATACCACATGGCAATAAATGACAGGAATGACAGTCCGAGAAATAGCGTATTGCTGCCGCCCATTTCTTTAACCAGCGCCAGAGTGTGCGGATTGAGCAGGACGTAACCAAATTTCACCAGCGTGATGGTGATGCTTAAAAGCTGCACGAGCAGCCAGGCTAATGGGCCAAGCAGCCATCCGCCAATACGTTCTGCAGAATTATCTGACATTGTGTCTCCTGAAAATCAGCGCCAGCCATGAGAGGAAAAATACAGGTCGAGGAGTATAAGCAACTGGCGCTGAGGAAAAAACTATTATTGCACAAAACGCCAAACGTTCTTGGGAACCTGTCCAAGATCGTACAAACGACCGCCAGAAACCAGCTCAGCACGGCGATGGTCGGCGGCGCGATACATATTGATAAGTTCTTCAGTGTTGCTCAGCGAATAGTTCAGGTGGTCGTAGAGTTTTTCAAGATTGTCCAGCGAACTAACTTTGCGGAACTTTAATAAATAATCCAGAACGGTCATTTGAGGGCATCCATTATAATGTTAAAGCTCACCGTACACCGTTTTCTACCAGGCAATGGGGAGAAAACGAGACAGTTAATGCGGCATTTATAGCCAATGTGTTTATCGACATCCGTTTTAATAGAGAGTTCAGCGTCTATAGCTCAACCTCGATGGGATATCGCGAATTATTTGGCTATTAAGAATGAATTACAATGACAGAAAATGTGCTTATTGATTTCGCCCCAAAATTAGGGCGATTTTATGCAGTCAGGGCGTCGTCTGACGCCCTGAAAGGGAAGAGTTAGCGGTTCTCGCCGCGACTGGCAATGACGTCTTTGTACCAGAAGAAACTTTTTTTACGCTTGCGCGCCAGGTTCTGCTTATGGTCGACGTAAACAAAGCCATATTGCTTTTTATAGCCGTTGAGCCAGCTCAGTAAATCGATAAACGACCACGGATAATACCCGCGGACGTCCGCGCCAAGCGCAATCGCTTTTTCCAGCGCATCAATGTGTACGCGCAGGAAGTCGATCCGCGGATCATCAACCACTTCTCCATCGATAATCGGGTCAACCGCGCCCAGGCCGTTTTCAGTGATATAGACGGGAATATCGCCGTAGCGTTCTTTGATCATCATGATGCCATCGGTCAGCCCCTGCGGCCAGATTTCCCAACCCCATTCGGTATAGACGCTTTCCGGGTTGCGTACGAAATAGAACAGCCCCTCGACACCCTGTTCGCCGCTGACTTTTTCTTTAGGCGGCTGGGCGGAAACGGTCTCACGACGATAGTAGTTGAGACCAATAAAGTCGCAGCGGTTGTTACGTAGCAATTCGTCATCACCCGGCGCAAAGCGCGGCACGCCCCATAACGCCTGCGTCTGCGCCAGCAGCTCATCCGGATAGCGGCCCTTCAACACCGGATCGTAGAGCCAGTGGGTATGAATGGCATCTGCCAGCTCGGTTGCCGCGATATCTTCCGCACTATTGGTCAGCGGCGAGTGCGGCTGAAGCACGTTCACAAAGCCAATTTCACCTTTTATTTCCATACCGCGGAAGGCTTTCACGGCCATGGCGTGGGCGACAAAGACGTGGTGGCAGGCCTGAATGGCGCGAGCCGGGTTACGCACTGACGGCGGATGGCTGCCGGTGATATAGCCGTGGCCAATAAACACGATGGTTTCGTTAAAGGTGGCCCATTTCTTCACCCGCGAGCCAAAGCGTGAATAACACAGGCGGGCATACTCTTCAAACGCCTCCGCCGTGGAACGCGCTTCCCAGCCGCCTTCATCCTGCAGCGCCTGTGGCAGGTCCCAGTGATAGAGGGTAATCATTGGCTCAATGTTATGTGCCAGCAGGGCGTCAATTAAATCGCTGTAGAACTTGACTCCGGCTTCATTGATTTCGCCGCGGCCTTCCGGCAACAGGCGGGGCCAGGAGATAGAAAAACGGTAGCTTTGCAGACCCATTTCGGCCATCAGTTCAACGTCTTCTTTGAAGCGATGGTAGTGATCGACGGCGACATCGCCGTTGGTGCCCTGGTAGGTGGTCCCGGGTTGATGAGAGAAAATATCCCAGATGGACGGGCCTTTGCCGTCTTCGTTATATGCACCTTCAACCTGGTACGCTGCAGTAGCGGCACCCCAGAGAAAATTTTGGGGAAAAGCAGACATGTAACACTCCTTATCTGTGTGATAAGGGGAGTGTAAAGTGAGGGCTCATAATGTGCAACCGGTTTCAGAAACCGGTTGCACAGATGCGATCCGAATCACTTTTTTAACGTGTCGAAATTACTTTTTTTGCAGTGATGCGGTGGCCGTGGGTTCGGGCGACTTGTAGTCGTCAATGTGATGCGCGACAAACAGCAGAAGAACGGAAAAACCCAGAATAACCCAACCAATCAGTTCAACAATACGAGACAATACGGAATTCATGAAATTTATCTAACAATCCATTGATAAAATAACGCCAGAGCAAGATCTTAGCGCGCCCGCGCCACAACGCAAGTTTTCAGCGGAATCGATTCCACGAGTGCTTATTATTTCAACAGATAGCCATTTGCCGCGCCATAATGTTATTAAACTGTTGTACGGCATCATAAGATGAGGTCAAATAAGAAATCGATTACAAAATTGGTTGAATCCCGTTACTTCAGAAGTGAGGCTGCAATATGAGTGACCCAATCCGCGTAGGGCTGGTGGGCTATGGTTACGCCAGTAAGACATTTCATGCGCCGCTGATTAGCGGCACGCCAGGTATGGAACTGGCGATTGTCTCCAGCAGTGACGCCGCTAAGGTGCATGCCGACTGGCCTGCGGTCAGCGTGGTATCTGACCCCCAGGCGCTGTTTAACGACCCCGGTATTGATCTGATTGTCATTCCTACGCCGAACGATACCCATTACCCGCTAGCTAAAGCCGCGCTGGAAGCAGGGAAGAACGTGGTAGTCGACAAACCCTTTACCGTGACACTGTCACAGGCGCGCGAGCTGGACACGCTGGCAAAACAGCAGGGCAAACTGCTGTCTGTTTTCCACAACCGTCGCTGGGACAGCGATTTTCTGACGGTTAAGACGCTGATTAATGAAGGTAAATTAGGCGATATCACCCATTTCGAATCACACTTTGACCGTTATCGTCCGCAGGTTCGTGCCCGCTGGCGTGAACAGGCTGGGCTGGGTAGCGGCATCTGGTATGATTTAGGGCCGCATTTACTCGATCAGGCGGTCAATCTGTTTGGCTTACCGCAAAGCCTGTATGTTGATCTCGGCCAGCTGCGTCCGGGTGCGCAGGCGACGGATTACTTCCATGCGGTGCTGACCTATCCGCAACGTCGCGTCGTGCTCCACTCAACGTTGCTGGCCGCAGCAGAAACGGCACGCTATATCGTCCATGGCACACAGGCCAGCTACGTGAAATTTGGCCTTGACCCGCAGGAAGATCGCCTGAAAAACGGTGAGCGCTTGCCGCAAGCCGATTGGGGCTATGACATGCGCGACGGCATTCTGACCACGGTTGAAGGTGAAGAGCGAGTCGAAGAAAGCTGGCTGACGTTGCCGGGTAATTACCCCGCATATTACGCCGCCATTCGCGATGCCCTGAACGGCATCGGTGAGAACCCGGTGCCCGCAGGTCAGGCCATTCAGATCATGGAGTTGATTGAGCTGGGCATTGAATCCGCGAAGCATCGTGCTGCGCTGACGCTGGTATAAAGAGGCAGGAAAATCCCGGTAGCGAAAGCTACCGGGATGCTTTTTATCCGCGTTGGACGCGGGCGATGAGCGCCTGCTTTTCGCCCGCCGACAGGAATGCCATTTCCAGGCCGTTAATCTGCGCCTGACGAATCTGCGCAGGAGTTAAACCCGCGGCGGGAGCGGCGACACGGTATTCGTGTTGAATATCAATCCCTTGTACGGCCGGGTCGTCAGTATTCAGGCTGGCCAGTACGCCATGATCGAGGAAGGTTTTCAGAGGATGCTGCGCCAGCGACGCGACGGTACTGGTCTGAATATTGGAGGTCAGACAGGATTCAATGCCGATGCGTTTTTCCGCGAGGAAATCCATCAACGCCGGATCTTCAACCGCTTTGACGCCGTGACCAATGCGCTCCGCGCCAAGCTCACGAATGGCCTGCCAGATACTTTCCGGGCCGGCAGCTTCACCGGCATGGACGGTAATGCGCCAGCCAGCATCGCGCGCGCGCGTGAAGTGGTCGAGGAACAGAGTGCCAGGGAAGCCGAGCTCATCACCGGCCAGGTCGAGTGCGGTAATGCCATCGCGGTGCGCGAGAAGGGCGTTCAATTCTTCTTCACAGGCCGCCTCGCCGAATGTGCGGCTCATAATGCCAATCAGACGCGCTTCAACATTAAACGCCTTGCAACCTTCTTTTACCCCGGCAATCACGGCTTCTACCACGCCGTCTACCGGTAACTGGTGAGTCATCGCCATATAGCGTGGGGAGAAACGCAGCTCAACGTAGTGCAGGCCATTACGCGCCGCATCTTCCACGTTTTCATAAGCAACGCGACGACAGGCCTCTAAAGAAGCCAGCACCTTAACCCCCCAATCAAGCTTGCTGAGGAAACTAACCAGATCCGGTTCATTGCTGGTGACCTGCACGTGCGGCAGCAGCGTTTCCAGCGTAGAGGCAGGCAGCGACAGATTAAACTGGCGGCCGAGATCGAGGATGGTTTGGGCGCGAATATTACCGTCAAGGTGGCGGTGAACGTCAGTTAAAGGCAGGTTGGTATCGATCATGGCAGCACTCTTATTTTAGTTAAAGTGCAAATCATTATACCATAGGGCTATAACCGATTAAAAGTATCGAAAAAAACTCACGTAACAGGGCATTAGCGAAACGATCAGAAGATTTGCCGCAGTTTATTGTGTTGCCTGATGGTTGCCAAACCGCTCGCACGGCAATGCCCTGTCTCACTTTTATTCAGTGATGAGTTTTGCCACATTCGGCCGGTTGCGGTATTTATCTTCCCATGGCATCCCATAGCCCACCAGCAGATCGTCATTTTCCATTTCATAGGCATAGTACAATTTTGCCGGAATGGTCACGCGACCCGGTTTGACAAACAGAACGGCCACGGCAACAGAAGCCGGATGAAAATTGTCCTGGATATATTCAACAAGGCGCTTCATTGTGCCGCCAGATTCGATGGCATCATCGATAAGAATGACGTGGCGGTTCTCAATCTGAATGTTCTGGTGATAAACGATAGCCGAACTGTTATTGCGTTCGCCGGGTGTGTGCGGGCAGGAGATATAATCCATGTTAATGTCAAAATGGAGCTGTCTTGTCAGATCTGCCGTATAGAGAATCCCGCCCGGAACCACGGTAATGACCACGGCATCGGTGTAATCCTGGCTTAGCTGTGCGGCGACATTACGCACGCCTGCCGCAATACTCGCTTCGTCGAGAATGATATCGCCAATAGTGTGAGTGTTCATAGTAAGACCCGTTTTCGTTTATTAAAGGCGGTTATTGAGTTGAATTAACCCACCTTAATCACTAAAGAGGGGGTCTGTAAAAAGGTTTATGGCGGCGCTGTCGCGACGTTGCCTGATACGGGGCATTTCGTCGGCCAAAAACGAAGGAAACGGACGCGATGATATTCAAATCCACGCCGTTTAGCGTTAACGGAGAATTACGCCGTTTGGGGGGAATGCTTGATAATATGCAGCAAGGGATAGCGCTGCAGCCACCGTTTCTCCGCAACCCGGTCTGTGAAGATAGAGTATTTCTCATGCTCAAAGCGCGGCGTTGGCTTTAACCGCAATTCAAACAGATCTTCAAGTCCATAGGGCGCCACAATCTCAATACCCTGTGTTCCCGCTAGCCTTACGGCCACTGCCGTTGCCGTCTCGGGCCAGAAGCCGAGAGCATGTTCCGTGGAGTGGTAGGGGGCGTCACCGTTGCGTTGGTGCATCCGGGCCTGATTTTTTACCGACCAATTGAAGGTGGGATTGCGTCGTTTCAGCGTCTCCTCAAACTCAAGATCTTGCGCGGCGGAAGGCTGTTTATCATCGAACCAGACTACATCTACATCTGCCGGCATCGGTGGATACGGGTGCCCATGCAGGTGTGCCCAAACGGCGTCGCGGACGAACCCGGCGCCAATCCACCCGTCAGATAAGTGAAGATCATGTACGGCCGTGAGCGCCTGCATCCTCAGAGGATCGCGTGAAAGTAATGCCTGTAGTGCTTGCGAATAATCCATTGGCTTTCCGATAGCTTATGTTTTGGCGAACAGGTGCCGATTTTACAGTAACGGCAAAGCAGGCATGAAGCCGTTGTAGTCTCCTGTTAATAGCTTAGCGTAATCACCACCGTGTCGGTATAGGTCCCCGCCTCTGGCCACTGTTGCGGCGGCACTTTGCCATAGACCACCATTTGCTGCTGCTGTCCACTGTCGGCGTACTGTTTTTGCGGCGTCTCAGACGTCCATTGCGCGGTGTGGGCGGCGTCCTGGTAGAGATCGTAGCGGAGGCAATCTCCGTTATTACAGAGCTGGCGCGCGTTGCCATCCGGATGTAACCCCTCGCCGATGCTTACCGCGTAGCTGGTTCCAGTAGGACATTGAATGGTGATGTTTGCCGTTGCATTGGCTTCAAGCTGGCTGCTCTGCACCGGGCTTCGATGCCCGAAGTCCATATCATCGACGTTCAGTATCTCGCAACCGTTTTTGACCGTGGCGGTAGCGCTGATTTGATCGGTCACGGTGGTGCCGGAGAGCCCGCTGCATGAAGGGAGAGACTGCATAGATGACGCCGAGGCATAGCTTATCTGCACGCTAGTGGCGTAATCATAATAATTCCCCGCGCTGACGTTGTTTTGCCCGGCGTTGATTTTGCCAATCAACGGGATGTCGTGCTCGACGTTGGCTTGCCCCGAGGCCAGCTCAAGGTCAATCTGGGCGTAGACGTCACTGTTCTGGCTGAGCGGATGATGGAGATCATAAAGCGAATACAGCGAGAAATAGAGCGGTGTGGTCGACGGCTCATTCTGGCTCATCGGAATTGGGTCGTTGGCCATCAGCTTCAGGCAGGCGCGAACAAACTCGGTGTGGCCGTCATAGTTATTGCAGGTAAAAGGGAGCTTAGTGCTGGTGGCGCTACTCTGTCCGGGCGTGACGGTGCCAAAACTTAACCCCGCCGGGCTGCCGTTCCAGCAGTTTGCCGCCCTCGCGCCAGGGCTTAAGGTTAACATCAACGTGAATAATAGGGCGGTTAGCCCGAGAAGGCGATTTATAGACATCGTGCGTTGAGCGTCTCCAGTGAGCGAGTTGGACGGAATTTTTGCGGCAGCGTCACGCTGCAGGAAGAGGATGCCCATTGCACCTTCAGTCTGCCGCCTGCCGGAGGATCTTCAAGATAGATTTTGCCGTCGTAACCGGCGATCGTCTGTTGGGTTCCGCGCGCGGGCTTCTGGCCGTGACTATCGGCGACGTTAACCTGGGCAGAAAACGGTACGTTTTTTCCATCGGGCAAGGTCACCGTCAGCAGGACTGCCTGCGTTTTATAGATGCTGAACCGCGCGAGGGCGCCGCGGCCGGTTTGTGGGATCACCACTTCTTCGGTGTAGGGCGCGCGATAATCTTCCTCCAGACCCAGTGCATCGATATCAATTCGATTTTCCTGATAGGGATTGAGATTATTCAGGAACAGCTTGCCATTTTTATCCGTCTGACCCACCGGGCGATGTTCAAGATACACCGGGACGTGGGGGACGCTTGCCGTGTCGACGATGGCAAATGCGCTACCCAGAACACGGGTGGCGTAGAAATTACCGGAAAACAAGCCTAACGCGCCGGAGAGTGAACCATAAAGCGCGTTATTGTGGGTTTGTCGATTCATACCCAGCGCGATGTCACTCCAGCGAGTACGCCGTTGCAGGCTGGTATGCACATCACTGTTTTTACCGTTTTGCGCCGACAGGTTCCAGCCCCAACCCGGTTGGTTCGAATCCAGCGAACGTGAAAGACTGGCTTGAAGGGCATTTCCATCGTTATCGTGGCTGTTCTGCAGTGAAAGATAATCTTTACGCTGATTGAGCGGCATACTGAAATTCAGATAGACCGTGGTATTACGTTCGTCGCCCACTTCTTCGGTGATGCTGGAGGAGAGGCTGATCTGATGGGTGAGGCTTTTCGACCACGATAAGCCAAGATATTGCGCTGAGGAATCGCAGTAATTTTGCTGCACCCAGCTCATGCCGAAGGTACCGATTGCCTCGAAGGTGACACTGGCAAACGCGGAATCTTCACGGGTGGTAAGGCTGTTATCTGCGAGAGATGAAATATCGCGAAAGCCGCTATCGGCCTGCGAATGGTCGAGCGACAGATTGAACCTGCGGTTGTTCCACTGCCAGCCTGCGCCCCACTGACGCCCACCGTCGTGATGATAATGACCGCTTGCCACATTCGCGTGAATCACTCCCAGCCTCGGGGCCAACAGGTAATCCCAGCCGAGTCCCTGGTTGTGTAACGCTGCGCTCTGTTCCGCGTGAGCTTCCAGCGTCGCCCTGTTACTCAAGCCATAGCGCCAGTCGCCGACCCCGACTAACTGGTTGTCGTAACTGAAGGAACGCTCCGTATAATCTTTTCTAACCCATCCCGCGCTGACGCCCCAGGTCGTCAGGCCGGCTGACAGCAACTGCGTCGCGCCATACAGGTCGAGATTGACGACTCTCTGCTGGCCATTGATATCGGTAATCACCACTTGCGCCCCTTCATCGCCGGTAAAAATGGGGGCGGTATTGAGGGTGAACTGGCCGGGTTCTACCTTTTGCGAGGCGGTTTTGATGCCGCGAACGTACAGATCGACGGTCGATGGCAGGGTAACGCTATCGGTCAGAATGTCCTGCGATGAGGTGCTGAAGTTAGGCTGCGTGGCGTAGTTGTGGGCCAGGCTAATCCCGCCGAAGCGCACGCTATGGGTCCAGCTTTGAGTTGAGGTAAAGCTGTCGCCGAGCGTCATGGAAAACAATTTGTCGACGTTCTGGTAATTCCAGCTGCTCATCAACCGTTGGGTGCCGCTGTTGGTGCTCTCGCTGGCTGAGGAAGCCTGGGTGTTCATTGACGTCGAGAAGAACCCGGGGCCAAGGCCAAAGGTGCGAAACTCGCTGAACAGCGAAGCATCCTGCTCGCCGTTCTCATGACTGGTGAACACGTTGTAGTTCAGCGCCAGACCGCGCACTTCCGGCGACAATTGGGCGGCGTGCAGCAGATGCGAACCGTTGTGGTTAGTCAGCAGGCTATCACGACCAAGCCAGTTTTGGCTGGCGGCGATATTGACGCTTTGGCTCAGATTATCGAACGTAACGTTCAGCCCGTCCTGCGAACTGAAATCGACGTAGCCTTTCTGTTCAGGAAGCGACGCGGTTTTGATGTCTAACTTACGGGCGTCACTGGCGGCAATAAACAGCTTATTATCAATATATCTGGCCTTTACAAAACCTTTGATGGCTTGCCCGTTAACAAACGCGGTCAGGTAGAGCGTTTCGTTGTCGGCGGCGTGGGCGTAAAAACAGACCATAAACCACAGTGGAAGGGTCTTAAGGCGTAAGCGTGAAGGTCTGTTTTTGCTCATTATCGTTCAAATTAAGTGACAGGGATGACGCACTGCTGATTCCGTCAGGTAAAGGCCATTCCTTTTCACTGTGGGGCAATACATACCCCAATAACCCTTGACTCATCACCTGGCTACGGCCGCCTGTGAGCAGGGTAATATTGCCGAGTTTACTGTGCTGCGAGCCGTTATTACGCACCTTGAGCATGACCGGGCGGGTCGAACGGTCGAGGGTAAATTCGAGGTCCTGCGGGTTGGGTGGCTGTGGTTTGCAGTTGACGAATACCGGGATGGAGTAGCGCAGTAAAAAGCGCACGCCATCCTTGGGGGCCATATTGTTGGCGCCAGGAAGTTCGTCGATCACCAGTCGGTAGGCGCGTTCGTCACTGCCGCTGAGCGGGGCGGGAAGAATGACGCGAATCAACTGCTGGCGGCCCGCAGGGATATTGGTCATTGGCGGGCTGACCAGCAGATCCCCGGTGTCGCTAAGGACTTCTTTATTATTCTGCTGATGCCAGGCGTAGGCGCGGATCTGCGCGCCAATTGCCGCGCTACCTGTGTTCTTTACGTAAACGGCCTGCGCGGTTTCACCCGCGCAAAAGCCGATGTTGACCGGATAAACCTGAAGGGTGGCCGCCGCTGAAGGCAAGGTAAACAGCGCGCAGGATGCAACGATCGCCGCGCCAGAGAGTAAACGCTTCACAGGCTTCCCCTTCGGTTGTGGTTAGTAAGCGACAGTCAATGTGACGGTGTCGGAATAGTTGCCTGCAGGCGCCTGAGCCAGGGCATCGGCGGTGACGCGACCATAAATAGGGATCGTCTGAATGGAACCGGTGCCAATATTATCGACAGGTGTTTTGGATAGATCGCTACCGGAAGTATCCCCGTAGATGGTGTAGGCCACGGTATCGCCATTGTCGTTTGCCATCTCGTAGGTATGGTCGCTGGCGCTGCTGAGCTGATATTCCGTGCCATTGGTACAGGTCACGCTGGCCTGACTTGTCACCGTTAATTGCCCCGTATCACTGGGGTGCGAACCAAAATCCATATCACCTACGCTAATCTGGCAGGATTTTTCGACGGTAAGGGAGACATGCATATCGGCGGTTGCCGTTTCCGTGGTATCTGCGAATGCTGCAGATGAAAATAAAATGCTAATCGCAGTCAACGTTAATGCAGTGGCTTGACGGTTAATCACTTTAAGGCTCTCTAAAAAGATCTATTAATATTTCTTACTTGAAACTACGGGGGGCGGAGAATAGTGATTAAGAATTTTCTGAGATTGAGTAATCGTGCTATGTCTAAGCGATGTGAATAACAAGATCTGATATTAACAACTGAGATCTCATGCATTAACGCTGCGCAACGCCGGGCGACGTTGCGCAATAAGGGTTAGCGCAGGGTATGAATGGCGGCAATCAGACGTTCAACGCCTTGCTCGAGTTTCACGCGCGGGCAGCCAGCATTCAGGCGGATAAAGCCGTTGCCTTCCTCGCCATAGGTGTAGCCGGGCATGATCGCCACTTTTTGCTGTTTGATGAGGACTTCCTGAAGCTGACGGTCGTCGATGTGTAGCGGACGTAGGTCGATCCACGCCAGATAGGTGGCTTGCGGCATGCGCCATTGTAGCTCAGGGAAGGCGGCGTTCAGCGTCTGCTGAATGTAACGCATATTCTCCTGCAGATAGTCGCGTAGCGCGTCCAGCCACGGCTCACCCTGCTCATAGGCGGCAATATGGGCGACCAGCGCCGGTACAGACGGCGAGGAGAGGCCATCGCGACTTTTCAGAGCGTTGAGGTAATCATTGCGAGTGCTTTCGTCGTCAATCAGCCCGTATGCACCGGTAAAGGCCGGGATATTGAAGCTTTTCGAGCCCGATGTGAACAGCGCCCACGGCCCTTGCGCCACATCACACCACGGAATGTGCTGATGACCGTTCCAGGTCATGTCCATATGGATTTCATCGCTGATCACCCGCACGTTATGTTTTGCGCAAAGCGTGGCCATCGTTTGCAGCTCTTCGCGGGTCCAGACTTTGCCGGTCGGATTTTGTGGGCTGCACAGCAGTAACACGCGGTTATGCGGTTTAGCCAGCGCAGCCTCCAGCTTCGCCATATCACAGAACCATTCACCCTCACGCTGCTCCAGCGCGACGCCGACCACCTGACGCTGGTTGCCCTCGATGGTCTTAAAGAAAGCGTCATAGGCAGGCGTATGCACCACGATACCGTCACCGGGAGCTGACCACTGGCGGATCATCTCGGCCACCATATAGATAACAGAGGGCCCGTAGACGATGCTATCCGTGTTGATGGCGCTGTGAAAACGATGAGCGTACCAGTGGGCAATGGCGGGCAGGAAGGCGTCATTTTTCCAGCGGCTGTAGCCAAATACGCCGTGGGATAAACGTGCGCTCAGGGCATCGAGGATACAGGGCGCGGTGGCAAAATCCATATCCGAAATGGTAAAGGGCAGCAGATCGGCGTCGCCAAAACGGTCGGCCACATAATCCCACTGCGTACACCAGGTACCATGCCGGTCAATCACCGTCGAGAAATCAAACATGTGAGGATCCTAACGAAGAAAAGAGGTGAGATATTTTGCCCCCGTTATGAACGGGGGCAAAGGGGTTTAAGCCTGTACGGTATTCATCAATACCGACATTTCATCCTTAACCGACTGTACCTGCGGCCCAATAACGACCTGGAGGTTATGCTGGTTGAGTTTGACCACGCCAATGGCGCGGTTAGCCTTCAGTGTATCGACATCCACTTTATCCATATCGCTTACCGACAGACGCAGACGGGTGATGCAGTTGTCGAGGGACACGATGTTCTCCGCACCGCCCAGCGCCGCCAGGATAGCCGGGACGTTGTAGCCCGATTTACCGGTTACACCGCTGGTGGTGTGCTCAGCAGCTGGTGCGGTATCGATGTCGCGGCCCGGGGTTTTGATATTGAAGCGCACGATAGCGAAGCGGAAAATCGCGTAGTACACGGCGAACCAGACCGCGGCCACCACCGGCACCAAATACCACTTGGTGGACAGACCGTGCAGGATGCCGAACACCACGAAGTCGATGATATTGCCGTCAGTATTGCCGATGGTTACGCCCAGAATCGCCATCATGGTGAAGCCCAGACCGGTCAGCAGCGCGTGAATCACATACAGCACCGGCGCCACGAATAAGAACAGGAATTCGAGTGGCTCGGTGGTGCCGCCAACCACGCAGGCAATCACACCGGAAATCAGCAGGCCTTTAATTTTATGACGATTTTCCGGACGCGCGCAGTGGTACATCGCCAGCGCAGCGCCCGGCAGACCGCCGAGGAAGGCCGGCATTTTACCCTGCGATAAGAAGCGAGTGGCGCTTTCTGAGAAGCCGTGAGTTGTCGGGCAGCTCAGCTGCGCCTGGAAAATAGTCAGCGCGCCGCTGACGTCGTGGCCGCAGACGTCCATGGTACCGCCTGCTTCAGTAAAGCGAATCAACGCGACCAGAATATGATGCAGGCCAAACGGCAGCAGCAGACGTTCGCCGGTACCGAAAATCATCGGGCCGAAGTCACCGGCGCTGTTGATTACGTGGCCCAGCGCGTTGATGCCCATAGCGAAAATTGGCCATACCAGCGGGATCACCAGACCAACCAGACCGAGCACGACGGTGGTGATAATCGGCACGAAGCGGGTGCCGCCGAAGAAGGCCAGCGCGTCCGGCAGGCGGATAGTGTGGAAGCGTTCATGCAGCATCCACACGATAATCCCGCAGATGACCGCGCCAAGGATCCCGGTGTCGATGGATTGAATACCGATAATATTCTGAATGTTATTGGCTTTCAGGATCGCCGCATCGGTGGTGGGCAGAATGCCTTTTGCCGTCAGCCAGAAGTTAACGGCGAGGTTCATGACCGCGTAGCCAACAAAACCGGCGAAGGCGGCAACGCCTTTGTTGTCGCGCGCCAGGCCCAGCGGGATGGCAATACAGAACATCACCGGCAGGAAGCTAAAGGCGAACGAGCCAACTTTGCTCATCCAGATAAAGACCGCTTGCAGGAACGGCGTATCGAGCCAGGGCAGCAGCATCGTCACGTCATGACTGCTTAACGAACTGCCGATGCCGAGCATAATCCCACAGAAGGAGAGCAGCGCGACCGGCAGCATAAAGGTTTTGCCAAGCTGCTGGAAGAACTCCCAGAGGGTGACTTTTGGTGCGGTTTTCGCCGTCATGAAGCGACTCCTTATCCTGAAAAAGGGTTTCTTTTGAGTAACGGGAAAGGAAGATAAAACGTTTTATCATTTTTTAGTGAGAAACAAATCACAAAAGCAAGTGATAATACAGTTTATAAAGTACATACATTGATAAAACGTTTTATCGATTAAGCAGAAGGAGTCGCGCAGGAGCTATGGCGATTGCAAAGAAAGTCACCATTAACGATGTTGCGCTGGCGGCAGGGGTTTCTGTCAGTACCGTTTCGCTGGTCCTGAGCGGCAAGGGGCGAATCTCGCCGGCAACCGGCGAGCGGGTTTATCAGGCCATTGATCAACTAGGGTTTGTGCGTAACCGCCAGGCGGTCTCGCTACGCGGCGGCCAGACGGGAGTGATTGGCCTGATTGTTGGCGACCTGTCATCGCCTTTTTACGCAGAACTGACGGCGGGGATGACTGCTGCGCTTGAGTCACAGGGCAAAATGGTTTTTTTAACCCAGGGCGGCAAACGTGGGGAGCAGATGCTGCAACGCTTTGAAACCCTGATTTCGCAGGGCGTTGACGGCGTGGTGATCGCCGGGTCGGTGGATCAAGCTTCAGAGCTACGGGCCAAAGCGGCAGAAACCGCCACGCCGCTGGTATTTGCCTCGCGCGCGAGCTACCTCGACGAGGTCGATATTATTCGTCCGGACAATATGCAGGCCGCGCAGTTGGTGACTGAACATCTGATTCGTCGCGGTCATCAACGTATTGCCTGGCTTGGCGGGCAAAGTTCGTCGCTCACACGAGCGGAACGAGTGGGCGGCTACTGTGCCACGCTTATCAAGTACGGTCTGCCGTTTCACAGCGAGTGGGTGCTGGAGTGCGAGTCCAGCCAGAAACAGGCGGCGGAAGCGATAACTGCGCTACTTCGCCATAATCCGACCATCTCGGCAGTGCTTTGCTACAACAGCGTGATCGCCATGGGCGCGTGGTTCGGTCTGATGCGAGCTGGTAAACAAAGTGGCGAAGACAGCGTCGAGAGCTACTTTGAACAGCGTGTGGCGCTGGCGGCGTTTGCCGACGTGCCGGAGGCGGCGCTGGATGACGTCCCCTTGACCTGGGTGACGACGCCCGCCCGGGAAATGGGCCACAGCGTGGCCGAGCGGATTTTACAACGTATTGATACCGGCCAGGGGGCGGCGAGAAATCTGATTATGCCGCCGCGGCTGGTGGCGCGAAAATAATAAAAAGCCCCTCATTGAGGGGCTTTTGTTCATGTGGCGGTGAGACGGTTACGGCGCGGGTGCGGCGGCCGGTTCTTCCGGGTCAGCCAGCGTCGGAATACCAAACATACCGACAAAATCATCCAGCGGCATTTTCTGCCCGTTCAGCGTCACCTGACCATCGGCGTACTGCAGGCTGCTGGTGATAGCGTCATCCTGCGTGGTGGTCAGGCGGAACATCTGGCCCATTGCCGCCAGCCCCTGTACCTGCTGTTTGGCAAGCTTCGCCGCTTCATCCTGCTGATAGCCTTCCAGCTGTGCAACCTGGGTCATCAGTTCGGTGGCCATCCCGGTAGGGATGTTGAGTTTGGCATCCAGCGATTTCACGCCACGATCGAGCTGCTGTGCCAGCGTCTGTGCTTCACCGGTGGCCTGAGACGGGTCTTTCAGCGCCAGTGACAGGTTCAGCGAACTTTCGCCTTTGGCATTTTTCCAGCTAAGCGGTGACAGTGTCACAACTGGGTCGCCTTTCAGCAAAATCGGCAGCGAGCTGAATAGCGCGTCGACCGCTTTCTGCTGATACAGCTCCGGGTTTTGCGCCAGATCCGGCTGCGCCATCAGCGCCTGGGTCTGCGCCTGGTACTGCTGGCTGAACTGATGCATTGCTACGCCGTCGATGCCGTCGACTTTCAGCGTCAGCTGTCCGCTGCCGAAATCTTTATTTTGCAGCTTCAGGCTGTTGAGCGAGTAGTCCAGTTGGCTGTTGATCTTTTTGCCATCGGCAGTCAGCTCAGATTTGCCGGCGATACGCATATCGTTCAGTTCGGCCAGATCTTTTCCTTCCACACCAATCGCCAGACGCTCAACGCTCAGCGTCTGATCGCCGATGCGCTCATCAAAGGTGGTCAGTTTGCTGGAGCCGTCAGTTTTCAGGTTGTTGAAAGTGAACTGCACTTTCTGACCGTATTCATTAACCGCGTTCACCTGGCCGCTTTTGGCTTCGCCGGTCAATGACACCAGGTTGCCCTGGTTGTCGGCGGAAAGCGTGAATTCACCGCCGCTAAAGGTCACCTTGTCGGTCTCTTTTTCGTAATCCAGCGGTTTGAGTGAGATTGCGGATGCGGTATCGCCGTTGTAGCTGATGCGGGTGTTGATATCAAACGGCGATTGCCCTTTGGCGATATCAAACAGCGGCTTGGTGACGTCGTTATTAACCAGCACCGTGTTGACTGAGGCCATGGCAGGCACCAGGTTGAAGGATTTCAGCGAAGCCAGCGGGAAGGGACCATGGCTGACGTTTTCGTCCAGCAGCACGCTCTGACCCGGCTTCAGCCATGAGTCTTTAGCGCCAGCCTGCGGTTTGACGACCATTTTCAACTGACTGCTGAACACGCCGCGCTGGTAATCCTGATAGCTCAGCTCCAGTCCCGCTTCCGGCGCGGTCAGCTTCAACTGAGCGTTCGCCTGCGCGACCATTTCGGCGATACGTGATTCAAGCTGTTTACCCGTGTACCAGGAGCCCGCCGTCCAGATAACCCCTAAAGCGATAATGACACCTGCAGCAACCCGCGTTTTTTTCATCGTATTTGTCCATAAAAATGAAACCAGGCGGGAAGGCCGCCTGGTTAAGTCATAAGGCTATGCCAAAGAGTAGCAAGCCTGTCCGCAAACTTCAGTATTTACTTTAACTTATTATATACACGCGCTAAACGACCGCTGCCGCTCACCTGTACGGGTGACTCATTGGCTGCGACAAAGGCGGATTCACCCGGTTTCAGCACCAGACGCTGACCGTTTTTACTGAGTACCGACTCGCCTTCCACGCAGAAGACAATCGCCGCGCCGTCCTGAGCGAGGCTGGCTTGCTCTGCGGACAAATCGTGCAGGGAGAACGCAAAATCATCGACCGGAATCGGGAAATCCAGCTCGGCGCCGTGCTGAGTCGGTTGGGTGAGCAGTTCGTTCGCCGGTTTGGCGGTGAATTTGACGTTGGCGACCAGCTCCGGAATATCAATGTACTTCGGCGTCAGGCCGGCGCGCAGCACGTTGTCGGAGTTGGCCATCACCTCAAGGCCGGTGCCACGCAGGTAGGCGTGCGGCGTTTCGGCAAACAGGAACATCGCATCGCCTGGGTTCAGTTTAACGATGTTCAGCAGCAGCGGGGAGAAGAGGCCGCTATCGTCCGGGTAGAACTCGGCAATCAGGCGGATGGCGTCCCAGGCGTCGCCCTGTTGCGTTTCCAGCGCGGTGCGCAGCACGCGCAGGGCGTGGGCTTTTTCTGCTCCCTGCATATTCAGCAGGCCGGCGAAGAGGGCGCTGAGGCGCTCGCTGGTTGGTTCGGCGATAAACTGGCCGATAATCGGGTTGGCTTCAGCCACCGGCGTAAGCAGCGCGGCGATGTCGGCAAATTCGCGGAAGGCGTTCATCGCCAGGAACGGCGTCAGGGCAAAAACCAGCTCCGGCTTGTGATTGGGATCTTTGTAGTTACGCTCGGCGGCATCCAGCGGGATACCGGCGGCGTTTTCTTTGGCAAAACCCACTTCGGCGGCTATTTTGCTCGGATGCACCTGAATGGAGAGCGGCTGTGCGGCGCACAGTACTTTAAACAGGTAAGGAAGCTCGCCAAAACGGGCGGCGACTTTGTCGCCCAGTAGCGCGGTTTTGTCGGCATCAATGACATCACGCAGCGAGTGTACGGTTCCTTCGTTATCCGTTATCTTTGAGCTGCTCTTGGGATGCGCGCCCATCCACAGTTCCGCCATCGGCAGATCGTCAGGATTGGCCATTCCGTAGAGTTCCGTTAACGCAGTTTTGCTGCCCCAGGCATAGTTTTGCACTGAGTTGATGAGTTTTTGCATTATCAAGCCCTGTTTTAATGTGGATTCTTTGCGACGTATTAAAGCAAAAAAATGCGCTCTCGTATCCTCAAGAAATAAAAAGTCGTACTAGTCTCAGTTTTTGTTAAAAAATTGTGTACGATAGGGTAACTCGCTTTTAACCTGGGCAAATGGAAAGACTGCCCTTCACCACATCATCAAAGCTGTAAGTGAGAGCACAATGTCGAATAAACCTTTTTATTATCAGGATCCTTTTCCGTTAAAAAAGGACGAGACCGAATATTATCTGTTGAGTAACGACTACGTTTCCGTCGCAGAATTTGAAGGGCAGGAAGTCCTCAAAGTTGCCCCGCAAGCGCTGACGCTTCTCGCCAAACACGCCTTCCATGACGCCTCCTTCATGCTCCGTCCCGCGCACCAGCAGCAGGTGGCGGATATCCTGAACGACCCGGAAGCCAGCGAAAACGACAAGTACGTGGCGCTGCAGTTCCTGCGTAACTCCGATATCGCGGCCAAAGGCATTCTGCCAACCTGTCAGGATACCGGCACCGCGATCATTATGGGTAAAAAGGGGCAGCGCGTGTGGACCGGTGGCGGTGATGAGGCGGCGCTGGCGCGCGGGGTTTACGATACCTTTATCGAAGACAACCTGCGCTACTCGCAGAACGCGCCGCTGGATATGTACAAAGAGGTCAACACCGGCACCAACCTGCCGGCGCAGATCGATCTCTACAGCGTGGATGGCGATGAATATAAATTCCTGTGCATCGCCAAAGGCGGCGGCTCGGCGAACAAAACCTATCTTTATCAGGAAACCAAAGCGCTGATCACCCCGGCGAAGCTGAAAAGCTATCTGGTTGAGAAGATGCGCACCCTCGGCACCGCGGCCTGCCCGCCGTACCACATTGCCTTTGTCATCGGCGGTACGTCGGCTGAAGCGACGCTGAAAACCGTCAAGCTGGCCTCGACCAAATACTATGACGGCCTGCCGACCGAAGGTAACGAGCACGGTCAGGCGTTTCGCGATGTGCAGCTCGAAAAAGAGTTGCTGGAAGAAGCGCAGAATCTGGGCCTCGGCGCACAGTTCGGCGGAAAATACTTCGCCCATGACGTTCGCGTGATCCGTCTGCCGCGTCATGGCGCTTCTTGTCCGGTAGGGATGGGCGTCTCCTGCTCGGCTGACCGTAATATCAAAGCCAAAATTAACCGCCACGGTATCTGGATTGAAAAACTGGAGAACAACCCAGGTAAGTATATTCCGGAATCGCTGCGTAAAGCCGGTGAAGGCGAAGCGGTGAAGGTAGATCTCAACCGTCCGATGAAGGAGATCCTGAAGCAGCTTTCCCAGTATCCGGTCTCGACGCGCCTGTCGCTCAGCGGCACGATTATCGTGGGGCGCGATATTGCGCACGCCAAGCTGAAAGAGCGTATGGATAAAGGCGAAGGTCTGCCGCAGTACATTAAAGATCACCCGATCTACTACGCGGGCCCGGCAAAGACGCCGGAAGGCTACGCTTCTGGCTCTCTCGGCCCGACTACGGCAGGGCGTATGGACTCCTATGTTGACCAACTGCAGTCTGAAGGCGGCAGTATGATCATGCTGGCAAAAGGTAACCGTAGCCAGCAGGTAACCGACGCCTGTCATAAGCATGGTGGTTTCTATCTGGGCAGCATTGGCGGCCCGGCGGCGGTGCTGGCGCAAAGCAGCATCAAGAGTCTGGAGTGCGTGGAGTATCCTGAACTCGGGATGGAAGCAATCTGGAAAATCGAAGTGGAAGACTTCCCGGCGTTTATCCTCGTGGACGATAAAGGCAACGACTTCTTCCAACAGATTCAGGCGTCACAGTGCGCCCGCTGCGTGAAGTAATCTTTTAACCGCCCTTCGGGGCGGTTTCTGTTTGTACCATAATCATCTTAGCCTGCTTGAGCAATGTCACTTCACAATCACTTTGAATTCAAGGAGAAAGTAATGACAACGTCACGCCGCGAAAGCGATTCTATGGGGCCGATTGAGGTTCCCGCCGACAAACTGTGGGGCGCGCAAACCCAGCGTTCTCTCGAGCATTTTCGTATCTCCACCGAGAAAATGCCGCTTTCGTTGATTTATGCCCTGGCGCTGACCAAGCGTGCGGCGGCTAAGGTGAACCAGGATTTAGGTCTGCTGAAGGCCGACAAAGCTGGCGCTATCATTGCGGCAGCGGATGAGGTGCTGAACAACCAGCATCCGGACGAGTTTCCGCTGGCTATCTGGCAGACCGGTTCGGGCACGCAGAGCAACATGAACATGAATGAAGTGCTGGCAAACCGCGCCAGCGAGCTGCTGGGCGGCGAGCGTGGCATGTCGCGATTAGTGCACCCGAATGACGATGTGAACAAAAGCCAAAGTTCTAATGATGTGTTCCCCACGGCGATGCACGTGGCGGCGGTGATTGCGTTACGCGAACATCTGCTGCCGCAGCTGGCTGTGTTACAGGAAACGCTGCGTGAGAAATCCGAGCGTTTTCGCGATATCGTTAAAATTGGCCGTACCCATCTGCAGGATGCTACGCCGCTCACTTTGGGCCAGGAGTTCTCCGGCTGGGTCGCGATGCTGGAGCATAACCGGCGCCACCTGGAACAGAGTCTGCCACATTTGAGCGAGCTGGCGCTGGGCGGCACGGCGGTGGGGACCGGGTTGAATACGCATCCAGAATACGCGGTACGGGTGGCGCAGGAGCTTGCTGCATTGACTCATCAATCGTTCGTCACCGCGCCAAACAAGTTTGAAGCGTTGGCCACCTGCGATGCGCTGGTGCATGCGCACGGCGCGTTAAAAGGGCTGGCGGCCTCGCTGATGAAAATCGCCAACGACGTACGCTGGTTGGCTTCTGGCCCTCGCTGCGGTATCGGTGAACTGTCGATACCGGAAAACGAGCCGGGGTCATCCATTATGCCGGGTAAAGTGAATCCGACTCAGTGTGAAGCGATGACCATGCTTTGTTGCCAGGTGATGGGCAATGATGTGGCGGTCAACATGGGAGGAGCATCGGGTAACTTTGAACTGAACGTTTATCGACCGATGATTATTCATAATTTCCTGCAGTCGGTACGTTTGCTGGCGGATGGCATGGAAAGCTTTAACGAGCACTGCGCGGTGGGCATTGAACCTAACCGCGAACGTATCGACCAGTTGCTTAACGAATCGCTGATGCTGGTGACGGCACTTAACACGCATATTGGCTACGATAAGGCGGCTGAAATTGCTAAAAAAGCGCATAAAGAGGGGCTGACGTTGAAGAACGCGGCGCTGGCGTTAGGGTATCTCAGCGCCGAAGAGTTCGATCGTTGGGTACGTCCGCAGGATATGGTCGGCAGTCTGTCGGATAAGGCTTAATCCGTCGCCAGCCAGAGGTGGAGTCGGGGAATTATCAGCCGTAGCGGCTGCGCCTCGGGTTTGTGGCGATATTGTACGTTATCGGCGTCATAGTTTAACAGCTCGCCCAGGTCAGGTACGCTGACGCCATTGCGACCGGAAATCACCGCAATCAGTGGGCTGGGACAGGCGTACTGCACTTGCTTTTGTTCGCCCGCGTACCATACGCGGGCAATCGGCTGTACCTTCACCGGACGCTTAATCTTCAGCCTGGCTTTCTGCGGCAGGGCGGCAATGTCCTGATACTCACGTTCCAGACGCGCTTGCCACTGCTCGCGGGTCCACGGCGGGACGGCGCGCGGCGACTTCAGGCTTTTCTCCAGTTGCGTCAGCACTTCATCGCGCGTCAGATTCTTGATGATATGTTTATTCGCCCAGCCAAAACGAATCGTGCTCGGGTCGGAGAGCAGCGCAAGCGAGCGGTAGGCATTGAGCGTAATCAGCCCGGGGATGTAGCGATGCACCCACTCGAAGCGCGACACGGGCGGTAGGCCAGAATCAACGGTGATGATTTTTTCCAGTTCAGCCTTCAGGCCGTTAATCTGTTGCACTCGGGCGCTTATCGCCTCGTGTTGCTCGCTGCTGGCCTGCAGGCAGATGGCGCCCGGCAGGCGCACTGCCGCTTTACTGCTGCGGTTTTCTGACTGCTGCTGGATAAACAGATGGCTAAAATGCTGGAGCGCCATGGCAAAGGCTGTCTGCCCCAGATGCTGTTGAACCTGAATCTGCGAGAGCGGCGCGTGTTCAGACTCTTTACGGACCTCAGGCAGCACAAAAATGCGCGCTGTCAGCAGACGGCATGCCGACAGTTCGTTACGCAGTTCGGCAAGGTTGCGCTCAAGCTGGCGAAAAGTATCGGTGAGTCGTTCAACGAGATCGTAGCGGGTCACGGTGGTTGTCCTGATTTATTAGTTACAACATACTTTATATTGATCACTATAAGCCAGGATGCGGCACCGTGCAAACCGCGGTCAGCTAGCCGCGGGCAGGGAGATGTGGTGGTAAATCGGCCACTGTAAGCTGAAGCGCGCGCCGCCAAGCGGACTGCTATCGCAGCTCGCGTGGCCGCCCATCGCAGTGGCGATAGAGTGAACAATCGCCAGACCCAAGCCACAGCCGCCGGTGGCGCGATCGCGGCTGGGGTCGAGGCGGACAAAAGGTTCGAAGACGCGTTCGCGTTCGTCAGCGGCAATGCCGGGGCCATCATCGTCCACCTGCAGGCAGGCCATGCTGCCGTTGAGCGTGAGGCTTATCTGAATTTTCGCCTGGCTGTAGCGCATGGCGTTATTAATCAGGTTATCGAGCACGCGTTCCATCAGGCGCATATCGAGTGCGCCGTAGTCGCCTTGCGTCAGCTGATTCAGCGTGATTTCGCGCTGCGGGTTTACCGCCTGTACGTCTTCAACGTGTGCGGCAATCCAGCCAGGGAGGTCGGGCGTGGTGAGCGACAGTTCGGTTTGCGGGCGATCGAGACGGGCATAGGTGAGCAGTTCCTCAATCAGGGCTTCGAGCTGGCCAATGTCCCGATTAAGCGCCTGTGATTCGGCTTCAGTGAGATTCTCACTCATTTCCAGCCGATAACGTAAGCGCACCAGCGGCGTGCGCAACTCGTGGGCAATACCGTCGATGAGCTGTTTTTTGCTGGCGATCAGCGCGTTGATGTTGTCGGCCATCTGGTTAAAGGCGACGCCTAAACGCTCAAAGCTCGACAGGCTGTCAAAGTGAATACGCTCTCCCAGATGCCCGTCACCAAAGCGTTGGGCGGCATTTTCCAGGCGCAGCATGTCCTGCCAGTGCGGACGCATCCAGATAAACACCGGGAAGGCCAGTGAAATAGCGATAAACGCCATTAGCGCAATATCGAGCAGGCGCATCTCGTGCATAAAATAGAGATAGGGGATGGGACCGACGGCCAGCACGTAGTGGCTGCGCGGAATGCGCTGAATAAAGGTGTATTCATCGTCCAGCGCCACGATATCGCCTGCACGCAGGTGCTGCATGGCGTTTTCACCCAGCTGGAATTTGCTCAGCGGTTCAATACGTAGATCGAATGACAGGTTCAGATCCAGCTCGTTGAGGGTTTTGCTCCAGTTACGCGGGGGAATTTCGCGCAGCTCGCTACGCATTAAATAGAGTGAGCTCTTCATCAGGTCATCAAGCGACTGACGACCCGCGCGTTCGGCGGTAAATTTATAGACCAGCCCGACCAGCATGGTCATGACCAGAAAGCAGACAAACAGCAGCAGATAGAACTGCACAAACAGCTTTTTCATTTAAAACCACCGAACGTTCAATGTGTTAGCTAGTCAGCACATCCTCTGGGCCAACTCGTTCCTGCCAATGCGCTGATTGAAAACAGCGAAGCGAGCGCCATCACGGGCCGCGATCTGGCAGATTACACTGTCTAAACCCTTTCTGCATTCTCCTGGACTATCATGTTTGTGATAAAAGTTAGCCAGAGGCTCGGGGAGAGGGGCATGGAAAGATAGGGGAAATAGGTTTGAGTACGCTGAGACACGAAAATGAATGAAGACCGATAAAAAATAAATGTAGCCCTGGCGGTCGTCACAATGTCACCCAACAGAACAAATGATACTTCATGCCTGTTCAAATAACCCATTGTATTTGTGTGTTTATTTCAGCGCGAAAAAATGGTTTATTTTTTGTGCTAACCCAAACTATTAAGTGTACAACAAATATTGCGAAGGTCTTTTTTTAATCAATAATAATAAAATAAATTAATGTAACCTATTGATT